>CAZWDH010000034.1:22224-34343 GCA_964632865.1 uncultured Nitrospiraceae bacterium | reverse complement strand
GAAAACCTGGAAGCAAAGCAGTGGCGTGACGATCCCAGTGGTTCTGTACCTTGGCAGGACTGGGACTTGGACGCACAGAACATTCCATCCGGCGTCGCGCTCTATCCCGAGTACCTGACCGATGCCCGAATCTTATTCTGTCCGTCTGACAGCGAGAACCCGGACGAGTACCTGGATTGTTCCGGCACGCCTCCCTCTGGCGCGTGGTGCGAAGGCGCGGAGGGTAACCTGCCGCAGACGCATCCGGCCTACGGTTCGATTGCGCCAGGCGCGCTGGAAGATGCCTCCTACGTATACTACAGTTGGATGGCCGAGAACGTGGATGTCTACGGCACGATGATCACTATCACGCAGGGGTTGCCGGACTACGGCATGATGAACCTTGAAGGTGGCATCGGTGACTGGGTGGATGATTTCGGCGGCGATTTGGATTCGTTCTATGCCGCCCTGGAATCAGATGTCGACGTGTCCGACTGGAGCGAAACCGATATCCTGGCTCATATAGCCGACTTCACGGGAATCACGATTAACGTACAAGGTAATTCCGGCGGCGATACCATCTACCGGCTCCGTGAAGGTATCGAACGTTTCCTCATTACCGACATCAACAACCCGGCCGGCTCCGCCCAAGCTCAAAGTACGGTACCCATCATGTGGGATAACATCGGTACGGGCGCGTTGGTTCCCCCGCCCGCGCCCTATTTCAAAGAAGAAGGCGTTGACTCCTTCAACCACGTACCCGGTGGCTGCAACATCCTCTACATGGACGGCCATGTGAAGTTTTCGCGGTACCCGAGCCAAACTGAGGTTCCAACCAGTCGCCTCTGCGCCGCCATCGGCTACAACTGGGCATCCTGGGATGACTAATCGCTGCAGTTCAGCAGGACGCAGTATTAAATGCGCCGTGGCCGGTTTCGCCGGTCGCGGCGCCTCTAACTTTCTGTCCATGCCGTCCATGCAGGTCCGTGCAGGTCCGTGTTCGCAGAAAAAAGAAGCGGGAGCCTCACCGACCGGTGAGACTCCCGCAAAAATACAGCCTGGGACGACCTTACGACGCCTTGCGAACCTTCGCCGGGGCCTTCGTGAACTTGCCGGCCTTGATATACCGGGCGCACACCCGAACGCGGCGCACCGTGCCGTTCTCATCGACAATGCGAATCTTCTGCAAGTTCGGCTTCCAGCGGCGTTTCGAGATGCCGGTGACGTTCTGGCCGATACCACCCTCGCGCTTGGCCTTACCGCGCCGAATCACGCGCTTGCCCACGCGGGGTTTCTTTCCACTGTAATCACAAACTCGAGCCATGATATTCTCCTGGTCGTTTCACGGGCGCACCCGATGAGTCTTCGAAGAGGTCGTTGGGGCGCCGGACCGTAGCTTACTCACATGCCAAAGGCCCGTTAGTCTAGCATGTGAAGGGTTCTATTTCAACTTTTCGATGACGCTAAAATCGAACGTCTCAACGACCTGCAACGGAATGGACCTCGAGGGGATTCACCCTAGTGCATCGAGTTGCACGATGCGGATCGACCTACTCCAAGGAATCGGATGAAACTCCACGATTTATCTGCGCGACTACGATTCGCGGTCCCGGCGGCGCTGCTGGTCGCGTGCCTTTCCGGCTGTGCAGGGTTGGGGAACCGGGTCCAGCGCGCGCCGTTGCCCCCCGGCGCGCCCGACGCCGAGACCATTGTCGAGGCCTTATCCGCCAATGACACCGCCATGCAAAATTTCCGCGCGGCGGGAACCTTCACCCTGGAATCCCCGAAACTGGAGGCGGTCGAGCGGTTCCCTACGGGCACCATCGCCTTTCGCAAGCCGGGTGAGCTATTCGTGGAAGGCCGGCTGGTCGTAGGAATCATCGCCTTCCGGCTCGTCTCGGTCGGCTCCGAGTTTCTCATCGAGTTCCCGCGCAAACGGGACCCGGACGAACGCTACTTCTATCGCCTCGAAGGCGAGACCCTTGAGAGCGTGCCGTTCAGCGTGTCCCCCGCCGATGTGGCCCGGGAAATGTTTACGCCGCCGGATTGGTTCTCTTACGATCGGGGTCAAATCCGGGTCGTCGCATACGACCAAGAATCCCAAACGGCTACCCTGGAACTGGGTCCGCGACGACGCCCGGAACGGCGGCTCACGGTGCAGGGCCTGCCCTGGGTGATCGTGCGGAACCAGCGGCTTGGACCCGATGGGGAAGTCATTTCCGATACGGCTCTCAGCGACTATCATGAAATTGACGGCGTGCGCTTTCCAGCTTCGGTAGATGCGCAGTTTCCGGGCGAGCGGTCCCGAATGACCTTTGAAATGCGTAACATTAGAATTAACACCGATCAGGTCACCGACGACCTGTTCACGATCAAATGGCGGCCAAGCAATGTCGAACAGCCTCTCCCAGATGACGCCGGCGGAAATCGCGGCGTCCTTGAACCTTAAACCCTTCCAGGGGAAACAAATCTTCCGCTGGATTCACCAGAAGCGCGTCTTCGATTTCGACCGCATGAGCGACTTGTCCAAGGACTTGCGCGCCCGTCTCGCGGACGGCTTCGCGGCGAGCCAATTGGAACTGGTGCGAGTCTCCGCGTCGCCCCGGTCAGAAGGCACCCGGAAAGCGCTTTTCCGTCTGGCGGATGGCGAAACGGTCGAATCCGTCCTCATCCGGGACCGGGAACGCAGCACCATTTGCCTTTCCACCCAGGTCGGCTGCGCGGTCAAATGCAGTTTCTGCGCCACGGGCATGTCGGGCTACTCGCGAAACCTGACCTCGGGCGAGATTGTCGAACAGGCCCTCTATCTCCTGCGCGACGAGGACCTGGGGGAGAGGACCCCCAACATCGTCTTCATGGGGATGGGGGAGCCGTTCCGGAATTACGACGCGACGGTCGCCGCCATCCACTTGTTGATGAACCCCGAGGGACTCGGGATTGGCGCGCGGAAGATCACGGTGTCCACCGTCGGCGAGGTCAAGGGCATCGAACGGTTCAGCCAGGAAGATTGGCAGGTTCGGCTTAGCGTCTCGTTACACGCCGCCAACGACGCAACGCGATCCAAGCTGATTCCCCTCAACAAGAAGTATCCCCTGGACGTCCTGCTTACCGCAGTGCGTGCATACGTCGAACGCACAGGCCGGCAGGTGACGTTCGAATGGACCCTGCTCGACGGCGTCAACGACTCCCGGAAGGATGCCCAGGAACTCATCGATATTGCGAGGTCGGTCAAGTCGAGTGTCAACCTGATTCCGTACAACCCCGTTGCGGGCCTCGGCTTTAATCCGCCTCCTCTGGAACGTTGCGAGGCATTTTGCGATGCGCTGATCGGCGCTGGTGTCACCGCTACACTTCGGAAGGAGCGTGGGCAGGATATTGATGCCGCATGCGGGCAGCTCCGCCGTCAGCACGTTGAACTGGCATCCTGAGACGCGGCTTAGTGCCGCTCCCGACCGGGTGACTGCTCCCATTGGGCGTCATCGCCAAGTTCCGTCTCAAGCGCAAGCTGCAACGCATTGAGGTTCCGCTCGACTTCAAGTCGAACACGCTCAACCTCCTCGGAAGACGCGTCTTGCGCCGCCGCGATGGGTTCACCAAACTTACAGACAATTCGCGAGAACGGCTTCGGCAAGACCATGCGGTCCCAGGACCGCAAGCGCCACCCCGGGGATACGCCGAGGACGAGTGGGATGATAGGAGCGCCGGTCCGGCCAGACAGGATTGCCACGCCCGGTTTCGATTCCCGTCTCGGTCCTCTTGGACCATCCAGCGTGATGCCCACCGTGACACCCAATCGTAGCGCCTTTTCCAACTGCTCGAGCGCCTCACTACCCCCGCGGCTGGAAGAACCGCGGACCGCGTGGATTCCGAAGGGTTCGATGACGCGTGCCGCAAGCTCACCGTCGTAACTGTAGCTCGTTAATGTATGGTATCCGGTATTCCGCTGGGTCCAGATCGCGAGCGGCAGAACCTCATGCCAGAACGCGATGATTACACCGCCATGGCCCTCTTCCAGCTTTTGTAAATTGTCCGCATTCCGTATTTTAACGCGACAGGTCAGACATAATACTCTGTGAAGAAAAGAAACGGAGAAGGAGATTAGAGATAAGGTGAGTCGCTGTTTTAACGTAAAACAAACAGGACTTACGTACTCCAGTTCGGCATGTCTCAATGGTGTTCCATGCCCTTTAAGAGCTGCCACACGACGCGTGTGCGAGGAGTGGGGAGTGCCGACTGCTGGGCCCGGCGCATAATTTCGCCGCTAATGGCATCAATCTCGGTGCGTCGCTTAGCGCGCACATCCTGCAACATGGAAGAGATGTTATCTTTCGTTTCCTCACACGTGGCTTCCGCGACTTCGACCAGGCTCTTGTCGAATCGATACCCTTCCGTGCAAGCCACCTTCACGGCCTCGACCACCAAGTCGCGCATCAGCTGGCGCGCTTCCGGGATATCGAGTATCTTTCCGTTTGGAATATCCAACAGGCCGGTGATCGGATTGATGCCGGCGTTCACCGCGACCTTCTCCCAGACCGCCTGGCCTGGAGACTCGGTCAGGTCAATCGCGAACCCCGCCTTTTCCAGTGCATGCGTGGCAGCGTCGACCGAACAGGAAGTCCAAGCGCCGAGACGCGTCGTCCCCGAAGCGGCATGACGGACGTGGCCTTCGTCCAGTAGTGTCGATGCTTCGGTGGTCACGCCTACCAACAGATTTGCGCTCCCCACCATGGAACAGAGTGTTTCAATGTTCCCCAAACCGTTTTGGAGAGTCAACACGGCGCCTCGCCCATTCAATCCTAAACTAGCTGTAGAATAAGACTTTACGCACACAACAGTCAGGTCTTGTCCGCCTGGAACACTTGAAACAACTTTGACTTTCTGTGTTTCCGTACCGCTCGCCGATTCGACCGTGATTCCCGTGGAATTCAGGCGGTTTGCACGGTCTGATTGGTGATCGACAAGGGTAACATCCACACCCGCCTTGGCAAGGCGCGCGGCGTAGAGGCATCCCATGGCTCCGGGTCCGATGACTGAGATCTTCATAGTCTTAATTCCCCACCCCCATGTCGGATTGAGAGTCTCATTCCTCCACTAGCGATTTGACGAAGCAGTCCTCAAACCCCTCAACCTTCCGCATCGCATCGCGAGCGGAATCTGCCGCTTCACGATCCTTGAACTCTCCCACAAACGCGCGGACATGTTTACCATCCGTGGACGGGACGAGGTTCACGGTAAAATCAGTCGCGGTTTCGGTATCATCCTTGAACCGCTTGGCTCGCTCGAGGTTGTTCGAGTCGAAGGACGCCACTTGAATCGTAAATGGCCCTGCCGCGGAGGTCGCCGCGGGTTGCGACGTTTCCACGGGATCTGCCGGTGAGGAGGTCTCGGCCGGCGTCGCCTCAGGTTCCGTTGGCGCCGTTTCAGGCGCGGCCAGTTCTGCAGGCATATCCTGGGCAGCCGGGGCCGTAGCGGGCTGGGTCACAGGCGGCGCTTCCTGTGCCGCGGTTGGTGTCGAAGTCTCCGGGCTAGGAGTGTCCGGTTTCGTTGACGTAGCTTCGTTGCGGTCGCGCCGGGGTGGTGGAGCGGGGATGTACTTCGCATTCGACTCGCTGCGTTTTGCCGACGAACCCGATGCCCCAGTAGAACCTCCAGACTTCTCCGATTCCGCCGGCAACGTCACGGGACGCGGCGCAACCTGTCTGCCTTCGCCCTGGGAGGCTGCTGTCCCTGCAGGCACTCGCTCCGGAGTCTCGGAGGGACTCGCGTTTGACGCCACTGGACCAGAATCGGTGTCGCCTGTGAACCGCTGAACCAGGATGCCTGCGACAAAGAGCACACACATCAGTAGCAGCAACGCGCAGATCGCCATGACGAGTTGATAGGAGGACAGTTGAAGCGCGGGCTGTTCTTTAGTGCCGCGCGCGCGATTTCTATTCGGATTGCCCATGTTCGGTCAGTGCCACTTCCTCGGGTTGTGCGGCGTCTTGGTCTTCTGCCGCCTCTAACGCACTCAACTCCTCGACCAGCCGCGTACGGCCCTGCTCCAATTCCGCAAACGTGAGATTGGGGTCCCTCACTTCAATCAGGCGGTTGTTGATACGGTCCGTGAACAGGGCCACGCGATTGTCGCCTTCCCCTTCGGCCGATTCCTTCACGTGCCGGAACACTTTTTGCCGGCGCAATAACTGGGCGGCAAGAAACGCCTTTGCCAACTCTACCCGATCGACCGATTCTACCGCATCGTAGAAGATCTTGCGCAACGGCGAATACGCTTCTTCCGGTTCCTGCTCGGCCACGCGCGGATCGATGTACTCCGTTTCCCACACGGCCAGGGCGCTGCTCGCCATATCAGGTTGAAAAGACTCCCGGGCGAAATCGAGCCGCACCAAGGCCTGGTTTTCAATCTTCACCATCGATACGACGGTTTCACCATGCTCGAACGACCGTTCGGTCGCCGCGCACTCCCGTCCTGGTTTGCCGATTCGAATTTCCATATGAGACTACTTGCTACTCCCCGATGATGCAGGTTTCCTGGCTCCAACTATTCCCCCGCCAATTTTAAGCAGATCGACCAGGATTTTTCTAGGGGCGTCGATTACGCGAAAAGCTTCGTTCGCCGCTTCCAAGGCTCCGCTCACCAACGTTACGTGTACGGGGGGCGTTTCCGCAAGCGCGCTGACTGGTTTGAACGTAGGTCCGGATAGGGTAAAGGCCAGTTCAATGTCCTGCTGCGCCAGGCGGTGCCCTTGCACGTTGAAGTTTTCCGCGAGCAGGGGAATGCGTTCGGCCGCGTCCGGCGTGACGGCAATCTGAATATCATAATTCATATCGCCGTCGGTGACGAATTGTCCACTCGCCTGCATGCGCATCGCATCCGACGTCAGTTCGATACGTGGTGTTCGTACTACATCCTTCTCAAACTCCACATCGGCTTCAAGCGACGAAAACTTCAACGAAGGTGGAAGGGAGGAGACCTCGGAGGATTCCATCTGCTGCTCCAACATGGCAAGCAGGTAATCGGCACTAAACTGCCCTTCGCCCATCGTAAAGTACCCTTTGCCTTGCAGGGTCCCGGGATCGTCGCGATCCTGGGAGTAGGCGATCTTGCCCGACATGTTTCCCCGGAACACGTGGGGCAGGTCCAGCGTATCCATCATGTACGCCGCCGGGATCCCTTCCCAGCTCGCCTCTGACTCGAACGAATTCTGTTTCCGATGGCTTATGTAGGAGCCGCTGACGCGGCCCTCGTCAACCACGGCTTCGTAATGGCGCAACCCGACTTCGGTCAGCGTGGCAAACCCTTCGCCGTTGAAGTTCGTGCCACGCCACGGCGGGACCGTTAACTGCTCTGCTGCGATCCGGTATGTCCAGCGCCGGTCCACGGGAGGATACTTCTCGAAATCCCGCTCAAGAGGCGCGAACCACGTTCCACCCCGTATGGGAGGGGTCTCGCCGGACTCCACGTGAATCGTCAGTTCTCCGGTCTCTTCTGAACCGCTGGCCATCCCGCCTTGGAGACGAACTCCCTTCAGCGCGATAGGAACTTCGCTCATGTCTGCCTGGAGCGAGATCCGGTCAAGGTCGCAGGTGAACCGGGAACGCCAGCCATCGGGGTTCGCTTCATCCCGCTCCCAGACGTAAGTGCCGTTTGAGCCTTTCCCTCCCGTGATCGTGTAGGGGAGCGGGAGGCATTTGCCCACGGACACCACGTCCACCGACTCCGAGCGCGCCTCCGCCTGTTTCAGGCGCCATTTCGCGCCGTCATGATACAGGCTCGTCGTTCCCGCGAGTTCTGTTCCCGCGATGAGGCCCTGGATTGTGCATTCGACGGAACGGCGAGGAGTGAACGTGCCCGTAACCTGTCCGCTAGCGCCAATGCCGACGGGCTTGAGAAACCACCAGCGGTAACCGATCTGCGTCTGGGTCGCGTCGAGATCCGCCTCAAACTCGACTTTCTTTTCGGTGAACTTCACTTTCGCGTTAATCGCGCCGTTTCCCGCAAGTTCCGCGTTGCGAATGGTACCGGCGAGCTTCGAATTCTCGATGGCGGTCAACGACCCGGCGACCGTGGCGCTTCCTGTCTTCGCGTCGAGGTCGTAGCTCCCCGTTAACATCATGGGCTGCCCCATGAACGTGGCGTTAAGCGGATTGACCTGGACCGCGCCTGCTTCAAGCGTCACCCGCCCGGCCAACCCGGTTGCCTCCAGCCCCGTGCTCTTGTGCAGGATCTTGCCATCGAGCACAGGGATCGTTCCGCTGGGCTGTTTACTCTCGGAGTCCCACGCCACCTCAAATCGGCCCAACCGAAGCTCACCCCCAGGGTAGGTCGAATCCGCAGGTCGGAACGTCAGCGACCCGCCTTGCGCAGCGGCCACCGTCCGAACGACCGGATTCTCCGTCGTGCCCTTGAGGGTCAACATGCACTCTTCCAGTTCGTCGACCGTGTACTCGATTTCGCCAAACTGCTCCAGGCGCTCTGCCAAAACGGAGCTAAGTACTTCGCGTACAGGCAATCGGGAGGACGTAAAGGTCAGGTCCAGCACGGGCGCATCATTGCTGAATGTAACGGAGCCGCTGAGGTTTCCTGCCAACGTTTCGGTATCCGCGCTGGCCATGCTCAACCGGAGCGTGCGGGTATCGGGGTGGTACGTGCCATAGGCACTCAGCGCCCCTGTCACAGGGGGCAGATAATCGGGCTGATTTCGCACTTGAAGGTCGTCAAAAGACGACTCCAGCGACAGGGAAATCGAGCCATTCTCGTTTCCGGCGAGCCGGGCAACAGGCGCCACCGAGCCGGTCCGCACAATGCGCTGGCTGGCGGGCAGGAACACATTCACATCCTCGGCGGATATCTCATCGCACTGTATCCGCAAGTCGAAGCTCGTCGTCGACGAATACTGAACGTCGATGCTGAAGCCCTTCTCCTCGTCGGCGGCCAGGTCCCCGTCGATCGTGCCGGTCACCGACGATGACCCGGTGAGCCTTGCAATATCGACATCCAGGGAAGTCAGCTCAAGTCGGGTATCGCGGACTACGTTCTCGACGACGAGGGTACACCCCGAACCGGTCAGTCTAAAGGGAATTCTCGAACCGGCGCGTTCGCTGCCAGACGGTACGTCTGGCGAGAACCATGGATTGTCCGGATCTCTACGAACATGAAACGCCGCACCATCCAACCGGATGTGCTCAACCGAGATTTCACCCGCCAGAAGGTCCAGCAGATCGATGTAGACGACCGCTTCGGGTGCGCTCACGTGAAATTCGCCGTACGTAGCCGTCGGATACCGCAGTTCAACTCCTTCCGCCCGTAGGCCGCGCAACCCGAACGCAGTGACCTCTTCGACTTCCAGGTGCGCACCCGTGCGTGTGCGAGCCGTTTCTAGAAGAACACCCCGCAACCCCTCAAGACGGTATTTGGCAAACAGGGCACCACCGGCCACGACCGCAGTCAAGACCAGCAGACCCACTAACCACAATCGGGAATAGCGGGACGTCGCGACATTCGACTCGTCCATACTACGCGGGGAATCAACTACTGGCGTTCGTCTCGACCGGAACCTCAGCCGCCGGTTCGTCCGATTCGATCCAATTGAGCCCCTTCTCCTTGATTATCTGCGTTCGGAGCTTCTCGGAGATTTCCGGGTTGTCCCGCAGGAACTGGCGGGTGTTCTCACGCCCTTGGCCCAGGTTCTCACCGTTCATGGAAAACCAGGCGCCGCTCTTCTGAATGAACTTGCTCTCGACGGCCAGGTCCAGCAGGTCTCCCTCTCGGGAAATGCCCTCGTTGAACAGTATATCGAATTCCGCCTGGCGGAAGGGAGGACCCATCTTGTTCTTCACAACCTTGGCCCGAACCCGGTTGCCCACGTCCTGGTCACGTTCCTTGATCGTGGCGATCCGACGCACGTCGATCCGCATGCTCGAGTAGAACTTCAAGGCCCGGCCACCGGTGGTCGTCTCCGGGCTGCCAAACATCACGCCGATCTTCTCGCGGATCTGGTTGATGAAGATGACCAAGGTCTTGGACCGGCTGATCGAAGCCGTGAGCTTCCGAAGGGCCTGCGACATCAGGCGGGCTTGAAGGCCTACGTGGGTATCACCCATTTCGCCCTCGACTTCGGCCTTTGGGACCATCGCCGCGACCGAGTCAATGACGATTACGTCCACCGCGTTGCTCCGCACCAGCGTTTCGCAAATCTCCAGGGCCTGCTCCGCTGTATCCGGCTGCGATACCAAGAGGTTATCGATATCGACGCCGAGCCGGGTCGCAAAGGTGGGGTCCAGCGCATGCTCCGCGTCGATAAAGCAGGCGATGCCGCCGGCCTTCTGTGCGTTTGCAACCACATGGAGCGCAAGGGTCGTTTTACCCGAAGATTCAGGGCCAAAGACCTCGACCACGCGGCCCCGCGGCATCCCGCCGACGCCCGTGGCGATGTCCAGGGAAAGACTGCCGGTGGATATGGCCTGCGCCCGGCGATCGAAATGGTCGTCCCCCAAGCGTACCAAGGTTCCCCGGCCAAACTGCTTCTCGAGTTGTGAAACCGCGATATCCAGGGCCTTGCCCTTCGGATCGGTCTTCGTGTCAGCCATCGGAGTTCTCCTTCAGGGATACTGAAAATCTTTTCACTTTCCGTATACTACACACAGCCCCGCGCTCTGTCAAGTAGTATTCTCGGCAGGAAATGAGACCCCTTCATTCTAGTCTCTTCGATCGCGAAAGTCCAAGCTATTTCTGCGCGCCCCCAATTCGCAACCATTCGCACGGATGCCCGGTGGATTTCCCGCTCGGACGATATCTGGAGCTAAGCCCCACAGGTCCGCGATCACGTCGTCGGCGCAGCGGGGGGGCGGGCTTAAGCAGGCGGTGGGCATCGAGCAAACGAGCAAGGCGCTCAAATCCCCTCGCAACGTCTGTGTTTCTCTTGTTCCTGAAATCTATTTATAAAAATACGTTTACTTCTACTCCAATTCAAAGCATTGAGTTCATGAGTATGATTTTCATTACGTCCGTTCGAGAAGTAGCGCCCCGCCTTGCCGTAAAGACGGATATAAATACGTGACAAAATTTGGAAATAGACATGAGTAATGCATGATTTACATCTCCCCGAACAAGCCCAATAATAAGATGAATCATAACAGAACTATTCTCCATATGAGCTGAATGGATGGGCAATACTCAGTGAAATATACAATTTCCTCAATAAATTACCTCGTAATTCTCCAAGACGCTTATTCAAGACCCAAGCCAGTATGTCGGTAATCCTGAGGTATGCCATTTACTAGCGTTAATTTTTCTGGTCACGCACGGACGCTTGAGCGGCGATTTGACGTCCCGCCAGGAATTGATGCTGCGTCAAGGCGTCCGGTAAATGGGGCGAGACACGGGCCGTGTCCCCGGTTCGTGCTACTATCGGTGATCGCGTGAACGGCCCAATTGACACCGCAATAGGGAGGTGATAGAATACCGCTTGCCTTACGAGCGGGATTAACTCAGTTGGTAGAGTGCCAGCTTCCCAAGCTGGATGTCGCCGGTTCGAACCCGGTATCCCGCTCCATTTCTTCATCTACCAATCCTCTTGCTCCCTCGCTGTCTCTACCAAGCGGCGCTCGCTACGCCAGGCACTCCGTACCCCGTGCCACATTCAATCAGGGCGCGGCATAACCCATCATCACCCGGATCCGTCCGACAAGAAGCGCCGCCGTGTCTCTGATGCGGCCAAGCTATGCCATGTGGCCCTTCCCGGGGAGTGGAGGAGACCCGTCTTCGGCCGCGCTCCGAGACTTCGTTCAAAGGAACGAAGCCTTCATGCGCCTCACCACAACGCAGGCAAGTTGGGTAGACCGACGTCGGCCATGTAATCTCGCATGACTCCAGCGTAAATTATCGTGTACGCGCGAAATCGGGCGTACATCACGAAACATTCAGTAAGACGGATACGGGAATTCTTCGTAACGTCCAAACCACTGAAAATCCCCTGCAGGTTCATGCGCTAAGGACACCAATGAGGTTCCCATAGGTCTATCATAAAATGAGTTACGCGAAAACGCTCACGCCGGACATCAGGTTAAGATATGACAGGAAACGGCAGGTGTAAGTTCACAGGCGGCCATTTTGTAGATTCTATTTTGAACATAATATA
>CAZWDH010000034.1:0-22214 GCA_964632865.1 uncultured Nitrospiraceae bacterium | reverse complement strand
TATATATTATCGGACGTTATAGTCGTAGGGAGCAGCCGCGTCGGCGGGACTATGGGCTTGGCCCGGGTTCGGTCAATGGGTCAAGTATCGCCTACATCCCCTTCCGCCGGATCGCCGACCCTCCATCAAGCGAAACTCGGTATGCCGGAACCTACGTCTTTTTTTCGAGTACGGCGAGCGTCTCTCTGATGGACTGAGCGAGACGGCCCAAGGCCTGCAAGCAATCCCGCTCATCGGCGTCTGCCTCGGACTCGGCGCGGGCAAGTTCGACGGCGAAGGTGTACGCCGTCTGGAGTGCGAAGGCTTGGGTGTCGATCCTGGGGCTGGACTCCTCGATTTCCTCGAGTCGCTGGTTGACTTGGCCGACGATGCGAAGCGTCGTGGCTTCGTCTCGATAGACGGGAACGGTGACAGACTTCCCTCCTATCTTGACTTGCAGGGTCGGATTCTTCATGGCCGGAACTCGTTTCGGAGGGATTTTACGTTGGCGAGTAGCGTCTGGAGAGAATTGCGCAATTCTTCGACATGGGTTCGGAGGCGGGAATTCTGGTCCTGAAGGCCTGCGATTTCGTCGGCAGACCGAGTCAATGTCGCCAATTCTTTACGCTGACGCCATTGTTCTTTCTGCATCTCTTCTTGGCGCTCGCTGGCGGTATCGATCTCTTCAATGGCCGAGACCGCGGCCGCCCGGAGCTGGTCCATCAGATGCGCAATCTCGTCGACCTTCTCCCGAATGGACGGTTTCACCGCAATTGGGCCTCGAATTTATCCTGCAAGCTGCGCAGGATCTTGTCCCAACTCTTCTGAGTATCCCTGTCCGTCAGCGTCCGGTCCGGCGCTTGGAATACCAGGCCCAAGGCGAGGCTTTTCTTGCCCTCCGGCACCTGCTTGCCCGTATACACGTCGAAGATTTCGATACGTTGCAGGAGTTTCCCGGCGGCGGTCCGGGCCGCCTCGAGTACTTCCCCTGCGGGCACGCCTTCGTCAAGCAATACGGCCATATCCCGCAGAGACGGCGGGAATACCGAGACGGCCTCGAAATGCTGTTCCGCGCGGGCGTGCTTCTGCAGAGGTTCCAGTGCCACATCGAAAAGGTACACGGGCCGCTCGATGTCGAATCGCTCGGCTACATCGGCGTCTATCTTTCCGAGAGTGCCAATTGGCTGCCCGTCGCACATCAGCGCCGCGGCATGACCGCGTTCAAACGTGGGTTGCTCAACGGATTCGAGATTCAACGAGAGCCCGAAGAAGTCGCCAACCGACTCTGCAATACCTTTCAAATCGTAAAAATCGGCCGCGCGCGGCTCTGCACTCCAGTGCCTACCCCCCCGTCTTCCTGCAAGCGCGATGCACAGACGTGTGGGCTCACTCGGCAGCTCTTGGCCCTCAGGAATATAAACCTTGGCGATCTCGAATAGGCCGACGGACTCCACCCCGCGCCGCAGGTTTGTCGAGACGGTTTGAAGCATGGCCGGGATAAGGCTGACGCGCATCCCCGCGTGATTCTCGGAAAGCGGGTTCTCAAGAAGGATCATCCGGGACGCTTCCTGCTCCAGGGCCGCCGCGACCGTATCAGACTGCGAGGCAAAACTGAGGCTCATCATTTCACAGAGGCCGATTCCAGCCAGGAAATGCTTCAACTTCCCTAAGGTCTTCTCCGCGGGCGCATAGACTTGTTCCGTCTTCCGCACCCGGGGCAAGGTAACAGGAATTGTATCATAGCCATGCAGACGCGCCACTTCCTCGATAAGATCCGCTTCCTGAGTCACATCGTACCGCCATGACGGAATTGATGCATTACATGATTCGGATCGCGATTTCTCAATACCAAAGCCCAACGACTTCAAGTACCTATCCTGGGCATCCGGTTCTACCGCGCCACCCAGCAGGGCGTCGGTCCGGGCGTAGCGCAGCGTAACGGTCCGCGCCGGCGTTCGTCCGGGATACTCGTCCAGGACGCCTTTCGTGCATTTCGCCCCCGCGAGTTTCTCGATAAGTGCCGCGGCCCGATCCAGGGCAAAACGCGCCATTTCCGGATCGGCGCCGCGCTGGAACCGGGTCGACGACTCGGACTGTAGCCCCAGAGCTTTCGAAGTGCGCCGGATCGATTGGGGCTGGAAGTAGGCGCTTTCCAGGAACAGGGTCGAGGTGTCCTCACCAACTTCCGAGTCGAATCCGCCCATGACACCGGCAACGGCAACGGGATTTTCCGCGTCGGCGATGACGAGCATGTGTTCTTCGAGAGAACGTGTCTGTTCGTCAATTGTTTTGACCGTTTCACCTTGTTTCGCACGGCGCACAACGATCTTATTTCTCACTAGCTTATGATAGTCGAATGCGTGAAGTGGATGCCCCGTCTCCAGCATTACGTAGTTCGTTATGTCCACGATATTGCTGATAGAACGTTGTCCGGCATGGATGAGACGCTGCACCATCCATAGCGGCGACGGTCCCATCTGAACATCGGTGAGTACCCTCCCGGTATATCGCGGGCAGAGTTCTGGGTCCTCGATGGTCACGCTGGACAGGTCGCCGACCGGCCCCCCAGCTTCCACGACATTGGCGTCAGGCAGGGTCATGCGCGTGCCCAACGAAGCAGCCAGTTCGCGAGCGACACCGATCATCCCGGCCCAGTCTCCCCGGTTCGGCGTGACCTCGATTTCCAGAATAACGTCGTCTAGCCCCAACAGAGGGATCGCGTCGGCACCGATTGGCAGATCTTGGGGTAGAATGAGGAGCCCGTCATGGTCCTGGCCAAGCCCGAGTTCCCGTGCCGAGCACATCATGCCCTGAGATTCGATACCGCGCATCTTTCGGCGCCCGATGGCGAATCCACCGGGGAGGGTGGCGCCCACCACGGCCGTTGGCACCAAGTCCCCCACTTTCATGTTCTTGGCACCGCATACGATTTGGAGGGGGGCATCCTTCCCCACGTCGGTCTGGCATACCACCAGCTTGTCGGCATCCGGATGAGGCTTGATTTCGAGAATCCGGCCGATCCAGACCTCGCGTACCTCGGCGCCCGGCCGCTCAATGGATTCAATTTCCAGTCCGAGGAGAGTTAGACGGCGGGCCAACTCTTCCGGTTCCAGGTCAAAATCGACCAATTCCTTCAGCCATCGATAGGAAATCCGCATATTAGAACTGCTCCAGGAAACGAACGTCGTTTTCGTATAAGTAGGTGATGCTGCTGATCCGGTGGCGGACCATAGCGATGCGGTCGACACCGAGTCCAAAGGCGAATCCCGAAAATTTCTCGTAGTCGTAGCCGGCGTGCTTGAACACGGCAGGATGGACCATGCCGCAACCCAGGATCTCCATCCAGCGAGACTGCGTGGAACCATCCGGGGCTGTGCTCGTCCACAGGATGTCCAACTCGGCAGATGGCTCGGTGAATGGGAAGAAATGCGGCCGGAACCGCATCTGCACATCCTTTCCAAACAGCCGATGGACGAAGTGCATCAGCGTGCCCTTGAGGTCCGCGAAGCTGACCCCCTCGTCGACCAACAATCCCTCGATTTGAAAGAACATGGGACTATGCGTTGCGTCTGCGTCCACCCGGTAGACCTTGCCAGGGACGACAACAGCGACCGGCGGCTTGGTCTTTTCCATGACGCGCATCTGGACCGGCGACGTGTGCGTGCGCAAAACGACGCCAGGCTTTACGAAGAACGTGTCGTGCAGGTCGCGGGCCGGATGGTCCTGGGGTGTGTTGAGGCTGTCAAAATTGTAGTACTCCGTTTCCACTTCGGGTCCGGTTGCCACCTGGAAACCCAATTCACTGAAGATGTCGACAATTTCCTCCGTGACCTGGGTAATGACGTGGAGGTGTCCGGTCGGCGGTCTGCGTCCCGGAAGGCTGATATCGGGTCGGTCTCGACCCGCAGTACCGGCTTTCTCCTGAACCTTGAACGCTTCGGCGCGGGCCTCGATGGCTTCGGTGAGTTCGACCTTCAATTGGTTGGCGGCTTTGCCTAAGGCTGGCCGCTCCTCCGCAGGCGCCTGGCTGACGCTACGGAGGATTCCGGTGATGGCGCCCTTCCGTCCGAGAAACTGAATGCGCAAATCCTCGACATGCTTCGACGAATCGGCACCGGCGATTGCGGCAAGCGCTTCGGTTCGGAGTTGTTCCAACTGCTCTTTCATGTAATGTTTTCCTGACTATTCAAACAATGCGGAGCCGATTCTGACTTCTGTGGCGCCTTCTTCGATCGCGATTTCGAAATCCAGGGTCATCCCCATAGAGACGACGGGTAGTTGTAACGATTCCGACAGCCTGCGAAGCCCTGAAAACGTGTTCCGAACAACTCCCTCATCTTCTGTCAGTGGAGCCATGGTCATGAGACCCTGCACACGAATGTGTGGAAGTTCCGCTGCAAAATCCAGCATACCCGGTAGCGCAGCCGGCTCCACACCATGCTTTGAACCTTCCCCCGAGACGTTGACTTCCACAAGTACATCCAGAACCTTGCCCGCTTCTTCGGCTCTGCGGTTCAGCGTTTCCGCAAGTTCCGGACGGTCCACCGAATCGATGCGCGGAAACAGGCGGACGGCCGCCGCGGCCTTTCGGCGCTGGAGATTCCCGATCATATGCCACACAATGTCGCCCGGAAGCCCCGCGATCTTCGACTCCGCCTCGGGGATGCGATTCTCTCCGAAGTGCCGGAATCCGAGATCGTACAATGCGCGCACGTCGGAAGTGGGACGCCCTTTTGTGACCGCGACCACGGTGATGGATTCCGGTTCCCGGCCTACACGCTTGGCCGAAGCTTCGACGCGTTGCTGAACTCCAACCAAGTTCGTTTCGATGCGGCTACTCAATGACTTACCTCGCCCCCCACAAGTAGTCGGGATATGGTAGTTCCGCCTATTGCAGGAATCAAGCTGAACGAGGATACGTCCGCTGCCGAAACACGATTCATGCATACACCGAGCATGCGTGCATTCGCAGAGCGAGGCTGGGTCCAAAGATGAGCGGATGCTACTCAGGCGGCCGGTGGGGTGTAGAGCTCAGATGCAAGCGCAGGTTCGGGAGAGTCAATCCGATACCAGGATTCACCGGCGCGAAGCACGATGTCTCCGTCAAGTTCTTCAATGGGATTGCCGATTTCAGGATGCTCGTAGATCAGTTCGTACATCTCTACAGAACCTTGCTCTACATCGACGACGCTTCCTCGCGCTTCGCGGGCGGTTTCATACCAGGTTCCGTCTCGAAACTCGAACAGCCTTCCTTCGATCAGTTTGGGCATATGGCGAGTGTATGCCTCCGTACTGGCCTCGCGCTCGATCTGTCGTTGCTCCGTGACCGCCAAGGGCTCGTTAGCAGCAATCTTCGTATCCAGCATCAAACGGGTGCATTCGTCCCAGAACTGATCGCTCGCCCACCGGGCTCGATCAAAATCGACAATGGCTTCTACATGGCGGCCCTGCTGAACCTTTTCTTGACCGCTCAAGATCAACATCCTGGCCAACGCATACACTTCCTCGCCCGACTCGTCGACGATAGCCTGCCAGTATTGACGCGCTTCTTCATAACGTTTCGCTTCGGCAACGCGTGCTTCCTGTGCTTTCGCGTCCCACTCGCGAGCGAGCGCTTCATCCCCTCGCTGCCGCGCCATTGCGGCGAGATCCTCCGCAGCACGCGCTCGCACAGACGCCCAGTCGGCGTCGCGCTCTTTTATCGCACCGTCCATCAACCCGATGAAACGAGGGGAAAAGTTGTTCTCGGGCTGCCACTCCCGATAGCTTTCCCAACCCGCTTTTGATTCTTCGTAGCGGCCTGCTTCGCCAAGCTGCCGATAAAGCTGGCGGCGGACCCACCGGTCGTGGTCCAGACGGATGGCCTCGGTGAGGTAATCAATCGCCTTGGGAATATTGTTGAGTTTCTCCTCGTAAATTCCAAACCCAAGATCGAAGTAGAGCTTGTAATTTCGGGGGTTCTTCCGAATGCCGTCTTTCAGGAACTCCACGCCGGCATAGTAGAAATCCTCGCGTTCGCCCACCCAATCCTGGTATTCGGGTTTGTAGGTGCGCAACTCATAGGGCGTGACATCCAACTGCGCCGTTATGTTGTACGCAAGGTGCCAAGCACCGACGAGAAACGCATCAACGAAGGTGGGGTCGAGCGTGACAACAGTCCGCATCATCGGAACCATCTGGTACACGGACCCCTTATGCCAAAGTTTATCAACCTGGAGCCAGATCAGGTTTGCGGCCATCTTCCGGAAGCCAAGAAACATATTCGCCAGGCTGATGGTCGTTCCGCGCTCTTCGTAGAGCCCGGACAGATTGAACTGGGATCCCGAACTGGTTAATCGCCCATCCCGCAAGGCCGATACGAATTCGGCCCGCAATGGGGCAAGCTCTTGACTGCGAGCCATACTCCAAAGCTCCCAGTCTCGCCGGTCCTGCTCCTCACTTTCGATTTGGCCCTGCTCTTCCTCTCGATCTTCCATACCGGCGTCTTCAATCGGTGCCGACGTGTAGCGGACTACTTTGGGAAACGGTTCCCCGTTCTTGTCGTAATCCGTTTCGGCCACGGGTACGTCATCAAGGTAATCCTCGCTCTCTTCGACGAGTCGCTGGAAGAGTTGGAGATCGATTTCATCCGCTTGGCCTTCCGTGTCAGCTTGTATGACGGTTCCAGGAATTCCAAAAATGCGGACCTGCGTGCATGCCGACAGAATCCAACGATAGAAGCGCTCGCTATCCCGTAAATGGTCGAGGCGGCGCCCCTGCATTGAGGCCACCGCGACAACCGCGATGACGATCACGCCGATCAACAAATTTGGGAACTTCTTAGACATAATTACTACAGTTCCTTGCGGCGGAAGATCCAGTATGCCATCAGGTATCCCGCAAGTGCATACACGAGGCCGTAGGCAATGATTTGGGGAAACTGGACGTCCCGCGGAGGGTCGTTCGGCTGGAGATACAGGATCTGATCCTTCAAATCGAAGTAGCGGAGATTCGGGAGAACGTAAAACAACCCAAACGCGATCTTGCCGATCATGGCATCCAGAAACTGCTCGGTCTGCCCGGCCCGATCATACACGTCCTTCAAGTACTCGGTGAGATTGCCGGTGACATAGATGAAGAGGCCGGCAATCGTAGGAAGCACCGCTGAACTGGCCGTACATGAAATGGCAAAGGTAAACGCGGACACGATCAAGAACTGGAAATACGTCAGGATGATCGAATAGATGAGCAGGGTCGGCCAGACCTGCTGCTTGATGTAGAGGGCAAAGAAAAAGAGACCACCCATTAGGAGCAAGTTCAAAAGTACAATAAACTGTATCCCGATGAACTTACCAAGCAAGTACTGAAAACGCCTTACAGGTTTGGAAAGTATGGTATAGACAACACGGTTCTCCACCTCGCCCGGAACCGCCGATGCAGACGCAAAGATGGTTATGAGGACACCGAAGATGGCTATGGTCGTGACGCAAATGTCCTTGATGAGCTTCACGTCCAGATCCGCGCCACTATTCCCGATAGACGATTGAGTCAAGAAAGCGGTGATGAATTGCGCACCAAAAATGAAAAGAATGCTTACAATAAGAAAACCAATCATGATTTTCTTGCGGAGACCTTCTCTCCAAGTGTAACGCGCAATCGTGAGTGCCCCGCGCAAGAATCCTGCAATCCCTTCCATGCCTTAGTTCTTTCCTTCCTTCTTGGTGCGGGCGTCGCCGACGGTACGGACGAAGAGTTCCTCAAGGGTCTCGCGGCGAGGGGCAATGCTCTGGACGGTAAGGTTCTGCCCCTTGATTCGATCCATTGCGTCGTAGACCGACATTTCATTTGGGATTCGGAGACTGGCCCTGGAATCCACGACATCCTCCGTCAGGATGCCGCTTTCGGCCAACCGGGAAGTGGTGGTGTCCGTGAGGCCGGACACCTCGATTACAACATCCCGGTCTTTGAGTAGTTCCGATATAGTACCCGAAGTCTGAATAACACCATCGTACAAAATCCCAACGCGATTGCTGATGAGTTCGACTTCAAGCAGTTCGTGACTGGAGATTAGAAGGGACTTTCCTTGCGACCGCAGTTGGACCAGGAGATCGCGGATCTCCTTACGAGCGACCGGATCGAGTCCCGTGGTCGGTTCATCGAGAATGAGGATCTGGGGGTCGCTCAGGAGGCATTGGGCCAGACCGATTCGCTGGCGCATCCCTTTGGAGTACCCTCGGAGCAACCGTTTCCGGGCACGGGTCATTCCGACGATTTCGAGCGTTTCGTCGATGCGCTTCTCCAGCGACTTGCCGCTCAAACCGTAGAGTTGACCGTAGAACCGGAGAATCTCTTCGCCTTTCAGGAAATCAGGGTAGTAGGCGCCTTCGGGAAGGTAACCGATATGCCGTTTGACGCCTGGGGAGTAGATGTCTTCGCTCCCCATGATCTTGATGCTGCCCGAAGTCGGGAAGATCAGCCCCAGCAGCATCTTGATGGTGGTGGTCTTCCCTGACCCGTTCGGCCCGAGGTACCCGAATATCTCTTTCTCGTTGACGATTAGATTGAGGTTGGTGAGCGCGTGTACATCTTGGCCGCCCAAGGCGCCTTCGTACACTTTGGTCAGGTCTTGTGTTTCGATAACAGCCGACACGGAATCCTACCTTTGAGGTGACGACGACGAATTCGCCCGTCGTTTTTGCGAATTCGCAACCTTGGACTTACAACGCAGGTACACGGGCAAAAGCGCCGCGGATAATATCAGACGATCGGGTACCTGTCAACCGACTACAGCCAGGTTTAACCGCGGCTTTTCGCAGTATAGCCCGTTGGGGGGGCAAAGTCTAGCTTGAATTGCCTTCGTGCTGGTTGCCACTAACGTATCTCATAGGATTGCCGGCTCAGAAGGACCATTCGATACCCGCGCCGACCGTCGTACGCCATTTCTCAAGGTAGCGAAAAGCTGGTTCATTGTCGTAGTCCACCCGGAGGCTAAGATTCAGATGCAGACGATCCGCCAAGGGATACAGGACGGTGGATTCATAGGCGCCACGCCAGTCTTCTGCGTCGTTAAGGCTTGGATAGAGGGACACTTGTTCTTCCCACGTGAGCCGATCGAATGCGCGGATCGTGTGGCGCAGGTTGAGTTTTAGGCGAAGGTCCGTGTCGTCGCGCTCCAGATCCGCCGCGCGGTAGTAAAGGGCAGCACGGGCACCGTCCCATCCGGCTTCGGGGACTATGTCCCGATCGCGAAGCTCAGCGCCCGACCAGTGCCCGGCTTCGAGTGAAATACCCATCAGACCGGTGAGTTGCTGGCGCTGGCTTTCCCATAGTGTCCCCTGTCCGCCCGCGAATATCGAGACCCGGGATTCGAGCAACTGATCGGCATCATGCTCAATTCCCAGCTCAAGTGCCGGGTGCAGACGCGCGTCGGGAAGCCATCGCCACATCGAGGTCACCCGCCAGGTACCGACAGCCTCTGAATCGTTGGCGACAGTGAGGAACGCGTCGCCAGTCCACCAGTACGTTTCGCGCATGGTGTCCAATTGAAGACGCGCGTAAAGCGATACATCGTCATCGTTACCGGAAGTCATCTGGACACCGGTGCCCAACGCGGCCGACACGGCAGACAACTCCTCGGGCTGTAACGCGGCATCGACGTCCGAACGCACCGGCGCCACGGATACCAGCATGGACGTAGTCACTGGATAGGGTTCCCCCTCGTCTTTTGGGATAAACCGCATTTCTCCGCCGGACGTGACAAGGCGGCCGACGCCCCGCCCCCCATCTTTGAAGACGATCTGGACGTCGCGGGTCGTGGAAACCGACGTAACGCGCGCGACCGGAAGGATAAGCTGTCCGGCGAGTTCGGTGCGAAACACGGTTACGCCATCGGAGATCTCGATCAAGGATCCAGAGAGCTGGTCGCCGTCGCTGAGTGTAATGGTGTCGGCGGTACTGGCGAGGCCAATCGCCAACATTCCCGCCAGCGCCAATCTCTTGATTATGGTCGTCATTTTCTCCAGTCTCGTGCCGTTCAGTCACACATAGAGATTGTACCGCAATCGGATGCGATGTGACACGCAATGGAATTTAAGGTTCGCTTTCGATAGGCTCTTGACGCCAATCGCGGTGTATGGGAAGGAGATTTCGGATGCTGGAACCGGTCATTTCAAATCCATGGGTGCGCGCCGTGGCGGCGCTGCTCGCCCTGGTACTCCTGGGCGTGCTCGTCTACATCCTGAAGCCCATTCTGGTGCCGCTGTTCCTCGCTTTCCTCGTGGCCTACATATTTGACCCGGTGGTGGACTTTTTCGAGGCGCGCAAGATCTCGCGCAGCGTGACCATCGCGGGCCTCGCGGTTGCGGGACTACTCGGGATTCTATGCGTGCCGTTGGTCGTCGTGCCTTCGGTATACCACCAGGCCGAGAACCTGATCCGCTCTGCCGACTCGGAAGTAACGGGTGGCAAATGGCTGGATGGGGTGTTGGAGAGGTTGCCCATCGAAAGGATGGCGGCCGAACTGGAATCGCAAACCGGCGCGGACGAATCCGACGGGATTGCCGACGAGGAGACTCCTTCACCCGCTGCCGAGGTTGTGGAAGAGGATGGCAGCGAAGATACCGCCCTCGAAGATGCTGCGGCTGGCGGTGAACAAGCGGATGCGGCTCCAGTTGACGAGTTAAACGCCCGCGAAGTGGTGGCCCGATACATCGGGCGATTCGTGCGCGAGTCCGCGGTCCAGTTTGTCATCGGCAATTTAGGCATGGTTGCGTCCGTAGGGAAAACGGCTGGTGCGAACCTGTTCAACGTGTTCGCGATACTCGGCAATACGGTTCTGCAAGTCATCTTGTTTCTGGCGAATCTCGCGCTATTCGCCTTTGTCGCCGGATATCTGTTGCGAGATTTTGACGGGCTGGTGCGTGGTGCGCGTGAGCTGATCCCGCCCAAGTACGAAGCGAAGACGGTGTCGGTGGTCAGCGAGATCAACGATCAATTGCGGAGTTTTCTGCGTGGACAGACGACCGTGTGCCTGTGCCTGGGCGCCATGTATGCCGTGGGGCTTCTCGTCGCACAAACACCTTTCGCAATCCTGATCGCAGCGTTCGGGATTGTGGCTAGTTACATCCCCTTCTTGGGGGTGTCCATGGTGGCGATCGTCGCAGCGACACTCACCATACTCCAATACGGGTTCGATTGGCACGTGTTGGTCGTTGCCGCCACGATCGCCCTGGCCCAGTTCATGGAGGGGAACTTCCTCACGCCGAAAATCGTCGGCGATCAGGTGGGACTCAACCCCGTATGGGTGATCCTGGCGATCATGGTGTTCGGGAACTTCCTCGGATTCCTCGGTTTGCTTCTGGCGGTGCCGATTGCGGCAGCGCTCAAAGTGCTGGTGCTGGAGGCAGTCGCGTATTACCGGAAATCCCCGGTCTTCACGCAAGGTCAGGCTGACGGCTGATTGGTGCGTGATGGGCTTTGCGGTTCCGGCTCGCCGGTCGAAAGCTGCGGCCGGGCCTGATGGCGAATGAAGCGCCGGTACCCCGTATCGACAATGCCGAAGAGGCAATACGAGGCGGCAAGCGGAAACAACACGATGGAGGGCGACCTCCGGCTGGCGTAGTCGAAGACCGCAATGCCTACGGCACATAGGGCGAGCAAACGAAATCCGTTGCGCGGCGCGAGAATCATCGCCTTCATCTTGTTCTTCGGATACTGGACGGTGCTCACCATCAAGTAGGCGATTACAAGCGTCAGGGGCCCAAAGATCCATACCGGGACCGTCAAGACGAAGTAGTCCGTGAAGAGGACGAAAGACGCGATGGTTATCGCGGCGGCGGGGCTCGGCAGGCCGATGAAGTACTCCCGGATTTCCGCCTGATACACGTTGAACCGCGCAAGCCTGAGCGCCGTGCAAATCACGTAGATGATCGCCATCACGGCGCCCGTGCGGGAAACGGCATTCTGCTCGCCGGGGAGATAGACCTGGTAAATCAGCACGGCGGGGGCTACGCCAAAGGACACCACGTCGCACAGGCTGTCGAGTTGTTTCCCGAACTCGGACACGCTCTTCGTTAAACGTGCAACCGTGCCGTCAAGAGTATCAAGCACGATCGCGGCGAAGATCCAGTACACGGCCCGGCTGAACTCGCCTTCAATAGCGGCAAAGATACTCGCGATTCCGCAATACAAGTTCAGCGTCGTGATGCCGCTTGCCAGGACGTTGATAGGCCGGCGGCGATTCGGCTTGGCGCGCCGTTTCCGGCTGCTCCGTGATGCCTTGGCGGCGGGATCGCGTTTGAATGGGTTGCGTGCCATACCTGGATCTAGTTCTCGGGTTTATCCGTTGCGTCGGCAAAACGCGCCATAACGGTCGCGCCGCCACGCACACTTTCGCTCATTTTAACACACACCGGGGTTCCTGGGGGCAGGTAAAGTTCAGTACGGGAACCGAATCGGATCATCCCGAAACGTTCCCCTTTCTTCAGGGTATCCCCGACGTTCGCACGGCACACGATGCGCCGCGCGATAAGCCCGGAAATCTGACGCACCGTCACCTGGCCATGAGGGGTGCTCATGACAACCGTGTTGGCCTCGTTCTGATCGCTGCTTTCGGTTTTCATCGCATTGAGAAACTTCCCCGGGCGATAGCTGATGGATTCGACCACCCCGTCGCAGGGGGCACGGTTGACGTGGACATTGAAGATGGAAAGAAAGATCGACACCCGGCGGCAGGGTCCGTCGTAGTAGGGCGTGGAATCCAGGTCTTCGATGGCCACGACCTTGCCGTCGGCAGGAGAAACGATGTCTTCGTGCTTTTCGCTGATGTGCCGGTGGGGGTCGCGGAAGAAGTACAGTACGTATAGGCCAAGCCCCACCACGAGCAAGGAGACCGCAAGCCCAAGCGGGGTCCCGCCCACGAACGGAAGCAGAATGGCGCCCACGCCGATAACGGGTCCGTAAAAGGGGAGGCCTTCGCGCCAGCCACTGAAGGGGGCGTTCACATCAAATTCCTTTCTTTCAAACTGACGTAACGATTGTCGCCGAACACGACGTGATCGAGCAGGCGAATCCCCAGGATGTCGGCGGCCTCGACCAGGCGGCGCGTGAGACTGATATCGTCGCGGCTGGGTTCGGGATCGCCGCTGGGATGATTGTGACAAACGATGACCGCGGTCGCACCTTCGCGAACCGCCTGGCGGAACACGTCGCGCGGTAAAGCGAGCGTCGCGTCGAGCACGCCGCTGGATATGGGCAACACCTTGAGCACTTCGTTCTTGGTGTTCAGGAGGAGTGCTTTGAACTCCTCCGTCTCTTTGTCCTTGTAGTCGATCATGAGGAGATTGACCACGTCTGAGGCGGCGGTGATCCGTGGGCGCTGTTCGGCCACATGCCGGGCGAGGCGCTTGCCCAACTCGATGGCGGCTTTGATCTCGATGGCTTTGACTTCGCCCAGTCCCTTGACCTGCTGTAACTCTTCGATGGACGCCCGCGCCAGGGCGCGAAGATCGCCAAAGTGCTGGATGACCTTGTCAGCGAGAGCGACCGCACCAGTCTCGCGGGTGCCCGTGCGAAAAAGCACGGCGATCAATTCGGCGTCGCGCAAGGCTTCAGGGCCGAGCCGTGCGAGGCGCTCGCGGGGACGCTCGTCCGGCGGCAATTCACGGACGGCGGAGGAGTACTCCAATGGTTTCATGGCGCTGGCTTCCTCGCGTAGGCGATTCGTTCGATGCCGGCGAGGTCGCGACGGACCTCGGGCGCATCGAACCCCGCATCCAACAGAAGCCCACGTACCATAGCATACTGGCCCAATCCCATTTCCAGCGCGAGCAGTCCGCCGGGAACGAGGCGCTCCGGCGCGCCGTCGATGATTGTCCGGATGATGGCGAGCCCATCGGGGCCTGCGATGAGGGCGCGGGAATCTTCGAAGAGCCGAATGTCCGGTGAAAGATTGGGATAGTCCTCGTCCTCGACATAGGGCGGGTTGGAGCAGATGACATCGAAGGGAGGCGCGTCGGCCGGGATAACGTCAAAGAGATCGCCCTGTCGAAACTGGATGCGGGACTCCAGTCCGTGGCGCACAGCGTTGCTGCGGGCAAGCGCGATGGCGTCCGGATTGATATCCGATGCGACGACCGTGCACTCCGGGGCGTTCTTCGCAATGGCGACGGCAACGCAGCCAGTACCGGTGCCAAGTTCGAGCACCCGCGCGGGACGGTCGCCGATGTGTTCGAGCACGACCTCTACGAGGTGCTCGGTTTCCGGGCGAGGCACCAGCATGGGCGCGCGGACTGCGAGTTCGAGCGAAAAGAACTCCCACTCGCCGAGAATGTACGGCACCGGCTCATGGGCGAGACGACGCGTTAGCAATTCGTCGAAGCAGGCCGGTTCCACCGGATCGTCAAGCCGGGCTAGCAACGCCCCTCGCGAAATACCCAAGGCGTGCGCGAGCAAGTACTCGGCATCGGTGCGGGGAGACTCGCTGACCTCGGATAACGCGCGGGTTGCCGATTCCAACCGATCACGGAGCGTGGACATTACTCCGCGACGGCCATCTTGGCGGCGCGGTCGGCGTCGATGAGGGCGTCGATTACGGGTTGCAGTTCGCCTTCCATCACCGATTCCAACTGGTGAATGGTAAGGCCGATGCGATGGTCGGTGAGGCGGTTCTGTGGAAAATTGTAGGTGCGGATGCGTTCGCTGCGATCGCCACTGCCCACCTGGCTCTTGCGGTCGGCGGAACGTTTCGCGGCCTCTTCCTCTTCCTTGTGGGCCAGCAGACGCGCGCGCAGAACGGCCATGGCCTTGGCCTTGTTCTTATGCTGTGACCTCTCGTCCTGGCAGGCCACGACGACCCCAGTGGGAATGTGCGTGATACGCACGGCGGAGTCGGTCGTGTTCACGTGCTGACCGCCCGCTCCGGACGAGCGATAGACATCAATGTGGAGTTCGGTCGGGTCGATATGAATGTCGACCTCTTCCGCCTCCGGCAATACGGCCACGGTCGCCGCGGAGGTGTGGATGCGGCCTTGGGCCTCGGTGGCGGGGACACGCTGGACGCGATGGCCGCCACCTTCGAACTTGAGCTGGCTGTACACGTTGTCGCCGGAAACCTGGAAGCTGATTTCCTTGTACCCACCGACGCCCGTGGGGTTGGAACTGAGGACCTCCACCTTCCACCCCTTCAATTCGGCCAAGCGGCTGTACATGCGGAACAGATCGGCGGCGAACAGGGCGGCCTCCTCCCCCCCGGTCCCGGCCCGGATTTCTAAAATCGTATTCTTCGCGTCGTTGGGATCCTTAGGGATGAGCAGGAAGCGGAGTTCCTCTTCCAAGCGCTCCAGGACTTCGAGCACCTCGGCCTTCTCGCCCTCGGCCATGTCCCGCAGTTCGGGATCGGTCTCGTCGCGGAGCATCTGTTCGGAATCTTCGAGGCGCTTCTCGTAACGCTCGTATTCGCGAAAGGTGTTGACCGCATCTTCGATGGTGCGTTGCTGCTTGGCGAGACGGCGGTACCGTTCCGGATCGGTTGCCACTTCTTGCGTGGACATCTCTGCCGTTAGGGTGTTGTACTCCTCGCGGACAGCAAGGAGCCTCTGGCGCATGACCCGATCCATACGGGGAAAGTTACCTTCGATCCAATGTAAATTCGAAATCCGACCCTGGCTCCACCATAGGCTACGCCGAGGCGAGAACACGAAATTCGAAACAAATCCTAATGACCGAAATTCAAAAGGAACAAAACGGCAGAATACAGGCTTGTGTGCCGCGGCGGTGAAACCTGCTCGCATCCCCCCGCAACTACTGGCCGCTGGGAAACATCCCCCTTGATCCCCCTTCAAAGGGGGAAGTCTGCAACGCGTCGCGTTGCGCGGGAATTAGCGGCCGCCTGCGATCGGAGCGACACGGCCGGAACCACCGGTAACCTTGGTTACGCGCCATTCCCCCTTTGAAGGGGGATCAAGGGGGATGTTCTTCAGGCACGCAACAGCGACTGCACAGATCACTCGAAACATTAAACTGTGATGGGACACGGCAGGCACTCGGCGATCACCCTGCGCGCCCAGACCCTAACCAACAACCCGAACGCGTTCCGGTCATTCCAATTTCGAACCTTCGAAGTTGTTTCGGATTTCGAAATTCGAATTTCGGATTTGGCAACCGCGCGGCTAGTTCTTCCGGCCGTACTTCCGGTTGAAGCGGTCGACGCGGCCTTCGCTGTCGACGAACTTCTGCTTGCCCGTGTAGAACGGATGGCAGGCCGAACAGATTTCCACGTTAATCGCCGGCTTGACGGACCGGGTCTCAAACGTGTTCCCACAAGCGCAGGAAACCTTGGCCGTAACGTATTCGGGGTGAATACCCTTTTTCACTTCTCGCTCCTTCAAATCCGCCCCGCGACTACCGCGGGCGTAATACGGACGTTCTAGCTGCAAATCCTTGAACGGCAGACTATACCATACGGCGGGCATGCCGCGCAAATGGGGTGCCAAGCAGGTTAACGGGCAACGGGACCTCGGTACTGTCGTGCCCCGCCATCTTTGTTCGAATATTACTGCAATCAATAGTGAAGTGAGTATATGTGTCTCGACGGCAAGGCCTTGCAGAAACTGGGGATTACTGGGCCTGCACCCGCTCGACTTGGCAACGGCGCTACGGATTGCCTATAGTGCAGGGACTGTATAGGTAATCGATTCGTCGCGGCGTGGTCCGCTGTGCAAAAACTCGGTATAGGAGCTGCAACTATGAAACTCGGTCGTGTTTTTTCTCTTGCCATGATTGGTGTCGTGGCGGTGGTGGCGTGTCTGACGGCGGAAGCCCAACCTCGCCATGTGTTTCTCACGTATTCGGATGCGCCGGAGACTTCCATCGACATTAACGTCATCCTGAATGAACGGGAAGGCGAGGTGCAGGTCTATTACGACACCAAATCCCACGACGGCAAGGTCGAGGATTACGCCCACCACGTCACCGCGCCGTACATCCAGACCCTGATGGTCATCAGCGATGAGCGGGCGCTGGCGGTCGCAACGTTGACCGGGCTGGAACCGGATACGGAGTACTACTTCGTCGCGGGCGAGACGGAAGAGTTCGGCATGTCGAAGGAGCGGAAGTTCCGGACCTTGCCGGGTGGCGATGCGCCGATCCGGTTCGTGACCGGCGGTGATATGGGGGTCGACGGATTCGTGATCTCGCTCCTGGGACTGGTCGGCGAGGAAGAACCGGATTTCGGCGTCATCGGCGGCGACATCCCCTACGCGAACGGCCTCCTCGGGTACCCGGAACTGTGGGACAAATGGCTGCACAACTGGGATCGGCTGACCACGTCGAAGGATGGCCGGATGGTTCCTATCGTGGCGGCCATCGGTAACCACGAAACGAACGATTACATCTCCGACAGCCTCGAACTGCGGGCACCCTGGTATATGGCGCACTTCGGTCGTCAGGCGGAGAACATCTACTACACGCGGCAGTTCGGCGACAATATGGTGCTGTTCGCGCTGGATTCAGGGCACCTGATCCCGCATGAAGCGCAGGTCCCCTGGCTGGAACAGGAAATGGCGAAGTACCAGGATGTGCCGTTTAAGTTCGCCGTGTACCATGTGCCGCTGTATCCCGCCCACCGGGATTACGAGGGCGGCGGATCGGTCGCGGGGCGCACGCACTGGTTGCCGATCTTCGACAAGTACGGCTTGACCGTGGGTATGGAGAACCACGACCACGTGTTCAAGCGCACGAAGGTGTTGAAGGGCAACGAGGTCGCGGAGGAAGGTACCGTATACATCGGCGACGGGTGCTTCGGCCGTGACCCGCGGGAGATCGATCCTGAGCCCCGCTGGTACAACGAGAAAGAGGCTTCGAAGGCCCACTTCTGGGTGGTCGACGTGAAGAAGAACGAGGTCGATTTGAAAGCCATCGACGCCGAAGGGCTGGAGCTGGATAAGTTTAGTTTGAAGAAGTAAGAAACCTCGCGTTTCGTTATGATGGAACGAGGCGTTCGCCACACGGACGGACGCCTTGTTTCGTTTGGATGATCGAAGCGTATCCGAAATGTTTGGGGGACGATTCTTGGATTGCAGCGGGGCAATCCGTACCATGGACAGCGGATCATGTTGAGGAGGATTCCGGGAATGATTCGAGGTATAGCGATAGCACTTATTCTTTGTGTCGGGTCGTTGAACGTCCCGGCCCAGGACTTGGCGGCGGCGCCGGAGCGGCCCGTGCCGCTGATCTTCGATACGGACATTGGGAATGACGTGGACGACGCGCTGGCCTTGGGGGTCATTCACGCGTTGCAGAGCCGCGGCGAGTGCGAACTGTTGGCGGTGACGATTACGAAGGACCATCCCTTGTGCGCGCCGTTTGTGGACGCGGTGAATACGTTCTACGGGCGCGGCGATATCCCCATCGGCGTGGTGAAGGATGGGCCGACGCCGGGCGACAGCAAATTCCTGCCGCTTGCGGAACAACGGGACAACGGCGAACTGCGATACCCCCACGACCTCATGAGCAGCGCGGACGCCCCGGATGCGACGGCGGTGTTGCGTCAAGCGCTCGCCGGAGCCGAGGACAACTCGGTCGTGATCGCGCAGGTCGGGTTTTCGACGAACCTGGCGCGGTTACTGGCATCGGAGCCCGACGACATCTCAGATCTTTCAGGGAAGGACTTGGCCGCGAAGAAGGTGCGCCTGATCTCGATCATGGCGGGCGCCTTTGAACCCATCGACGGGAAGACGCACCGGGAGTACAACGTGGTCATGGACATCCCAGCGGCGCAGGCCCTGGCCAAGGACTGGCCCACGCCGATTGTCTACAGCGGCTACGAGATTGGGCTGAATATCCCCTACCCCGCCGCGAGTATCGAGCGGGATTACGCGTACGTGGATCACCATCCGCTTCCCGAGGCTTATCAACTATACATCCCCACGCCACACGAGCGGCCAACCTGGGACCTGACAAGCGTGTTGTGGGCCGTGAGGCCAGAACGAGGCTACTTCGACTTGTCGAAACCCGGCCGGACGCAGGTCACGGACGAAGGGGTGACCGAATTCGAGGAAGCCGCGGACGGAAACTGCGTGTACCTCATCGCCAGCGACGCGCAGAAGGTGCGGACGAAGGAAGCTTTGGCGCAATTGTCGAGCCAGCCGCCCGAGTGATTGCGGATTGGCGACCGCGGATTTCATGATGGAGCCGGTTGGGGGGGCGAAACGTATGCGGCGGCCAGTTGCACTTAGTTTGGCTTTGATTGCGATTACGGGTGTGACGTATGCGCAAGTGGTCGAGCTTTCGAGTATCGAGCTTCGCGTCAAGATTGACTCCACAGACGGATCGGTAGCGCAGATCGCAGATGTTAAGAGCGATCGCGAGTTCATCTCCCCCGCCGATTCTATTCCCGTCTGGCTTATCGAGTTCATGGATGGTTCGGTATTGTCTCCTGAACACGCGACGTCCTGCACGGTCGAGCCGCCGGAATCGGGCCGAAACGACTGCGTCGTGACCTGGTCGGGATTCGGTCAGGCAGGTCATGACAGCTTACGGGTCACAGCTACGGTAAGCGTCGATCCTGAAGCGTCTGTGAGCCGATGGCGTATCGCGGTGAGCGGTCTCGGCGAAACGCAGCCGCGCCGGATCATCTATCCCCGTGTAGGCCCCATCGCGGAGCAGCCGAGTGAAACGCTGGCGGTGCCGCAATGGATTGGGGAAGCGACGACGCAGGCGCGGTCCATGCTGAATCCGGCAAGCGGCGAGGCGCGGCGGCGCGAATGGGAGTATCCCGGAACCCTGTCGATGCAGTTTCTCACGCTGTATGGCGACGATGCCGGGATCTTGTTGTCGACGGACGATACTGCATTGAAAGCGAAGCGCTTTTCCGTATTCGGCGGCGGCGGCCTTGGCATGGAGATCTCTCATCTGGTGCCGGTGGGCCAGGACGCGCAGGACGGCTACGACCCCGGCTACGATGTGCTGCTCCAGACGTTCGACGGCGACTGGTATACGGCGGCCGCGTTGTACCGCGATTGGGCGATGAAGCAATGGTGGGTCGACCAGAGCCGCGTGCGGACCGGCGAGGTGCCGGATTGGGTGCGCGACACAGGGTTGTGGGTGTGGAACCGCGGCCCATCAGCCGGGGTTCTCGGACCGGCGATTGCGCTACAGGATCATGCGGGCATGCCGGTGAGCGTGTTCTGGCACTGGTGGCATGGCTGCGCGTACGACGTAGGCTTTCCCGAGTATCTGCCGCCGCGCGAAGGCGCGGAAGCCTTTCGCGAAGCCGTCTCCGATGCGCAGGCTTACGGCATCAATGCCATTGTCTACATGAACCAGCGGCTATGGGGAATGACCACGGAAAGCTGGAAGGAACGCGATGCCGCACGGTACGCAGTCAAGCAGCCGGATGGTTCCATCGCACCCGAGGTTTACAACACCTTCGTGAAAGCGCCGAACGCATCCATGTGCATGGGCACGGCGTTCTGGCGCGACACCTACGCGTCGTTGGCCGAAGAGGTGGTCTGCGATCTCGGCGTGTCCGGTATTTACATGGACCAGGCCTGTTCGAGTCTGGCTTGCTACGACGCCTCGCATCGGCATCCGCTTGGCGGCGGGACGTATTGGATGGAAGGGTTCAAAGCGCTGGAGGGCGACATCCGCGACCGTTGCGCGCACGTGAAGGAGGTCGGTCTGGCCGGTGAAGGCTGCGGCGAGGCGTGGCTCCCCCACCTCGACATGATGCTTTCGTTACAGGTCAGCCTGGAGCGCTACGCGGCGCCAGGGCTGTGGGAACCGGTACCGTTGTTCAACGCGGTCTATCACGACGTATCCACGCAATACGGAAACTACTCGTCGCTGACGCGCCCGCCCTATGACGATCTTTGGCCAGAGGAGTTTGCGCCGAAGGAACCGCTTGCGCTCTTGGATCGAAAATTCGCGGCGCAGTTTCGGTTGGAGCACGGACGGTCCTTTGTATGGGGGCAGCAACCGACGCTGGCAAACTTCCGCGAGAACCAGTTGACCGACCGGGCAGAAGAAATCGACTACCTGCTGCGCATCGCCCGGCTGCGTCAGGCAGCGCTGAAGTACCTGCGCGATGGCGAGTTCTTGAAACCACCGCAGATCGACACACCCATGATCGAGATCCCCATCTCACGCTTGTCGATCTATGCGGGGCAACAGGACGCCGTCCAGGAGTATACGAAACTCGTTCCGGCGGTCCTCGCGAGCGCGTGGTTGGCGGATGACGGAAACGTCGGCATCGTCCTGGCCAACATCAGTGATGCGCCGCAGGCCGTGAAGACGACCTTGCCAGACGAGGATTACCCTGTCGCGAATCGAGGAACAGTATACCGAATTCGCAGCGGAGGCCCTGAGGAAACTGCACGCTACACCGAAGGTTTGGCGGTCTTGGATATCGAACTCGAACCCTGTGATGTCCGCGTGTACGAAATTGTGAAAGAAACGTCATAACTTTGCTCAATGCAGCAAGGGGAACGGGCGTCTCGCCCGTGATGGGTGTCGCGCGCAGACTATTGAATAGCGTGCGGCGCTGGAGAAGGACGTAGACATTCGACACGGGCGGGACACCCATGCTCCTTGTTCGCCCGATCTGGTGAGTTTCTCTACTTCCCGCCTTCGCTCAACCAAGCGCGATAGTACGCATCGACGGCGTTTTGCAGGAGGCGGTTGTGCGCTTCGGCGTTTGGGTGGATGCCGTCGGGGGAGATCCCTTTAGGCATACCCTTTGCCGGATCGCCTCCGGGTAGCGGAACCGATTTGGGCGGATCCCCAAACCAATACTGCAGGGTACCCCAGTTCTCGACGTACTCGCAGCGATCCAACTCCTTCGCGAGCTGCCTCTTGCGTTCCCCGAGTTCGCGGAGCCAGCTATTGAGTTCTTCCGTTGTCGCCCCGCCGAAATCCATCTTCCAGAACTCGTGCGCGGCTTCGTAGTCGAGGTAATCGTAATCGGCGATAGTAACCCGAATGCTGTCGCGGACGGACGTGCAGCCCTCGACGATCGTGCGAATATTGGCAACGATAGGGTCCCAGATCTCTTGGCGTTCCGCGGCGGATTTTCCCACGAGGTTTCCCTGGATGGCTTGGGTCAAGAAGTCATTGCCTCCGATCATCAAGTGAACGATGTCGATGCTGGGGTACTTCTCCAACTCCGCCTGTATCTCGGCGAGACGCTCCGGTTTCTCCCAGTCCGACGCCTTACGACCGCCCCTCGAAGTGAATTCGCCCTGGGTCTCCCAAGCGCCGAG
>CAZWDH010000033.1:11346-34343 GCA_964632865.1 uncultured Nitrospiraceae bacterium | reverse complement strand
CGGGATCCGAATCCGGAATCCGGATTTCGAGTTCTGTTACTTCGCACACTGTGGTACGATGCCTTCCGCGAGCAGCGTGTCTTGATAGTGGGGTCCTGCTGGGGAGCGCATGGCGAAACCGACAGCATCCGATGCGGCACAGGAGTGGCACGAAGGCCAGGTCTTACTGGACGTCTACGAGGTGCGCCGCCTCATCGCCCGGGGCGGGATGGGCCACGTTTACCTGGTCCACCACCGGGGCTGGGATCTCGACCTTGCGGTAAAGCGGCCAAAGCCGGAAGTAATCGCCAGCGAGAAAGGTGCCAGGCTGTTCGAGCAGGAATGCGAGACCTGGGTGAATCTTGGTCTCCATCCCAATATCGCAAGTTGCTATTACGTCCGCCGCATCGATGGGATTCCCAACGTGTTCGCGGAATACGTCGACGGCGGCACGTTAACCACCTGGATCTACAAACGTCTGCTGTACCGCGACGACGTGGCCTTGAAACGCATACTGGACGTGGCTTTGCAGTTTGCGTGGGGGTTGCGCTACGCCCATGCGCAGAATCTGCTGCACCAGGACGTCAAGCCGCTGAACGTGCTGATGACGAAGGACGGTGTCGCGAAGGTAACGGACTTCGGTCTGTCTCGCGCCATGACGCTGGCATCCAGCGAAGGTCAGGGCGGCGTCCGCGCCCCTCGCGGCATCGGATCCCGGGGAACCCCGGCCTACTGTTCACCGGAGCAGGCCCATCGCCGCAAACTGACCTTCGCAACCGACACGTGGAGCTGGGCCGTATCTGTTTTGGAGATGTTCGTCGGCGATGTGACCTGGATGGCGGGCCAGTCGGCGGGGCAAGCGCTCGAGCAATACCTGGTGCTGGGCCCGGAGCACGACGCGATTCCGGAAATGCCTCCTAAGCTGGTCGACCTGCTGCGCTGGTGCTTTGAGGAGGATCCCGTCGACCGGCCTCCCGGCATGGGAGACGTCATTGAGTCGTTGCTCGCGACGTACGCTTACGAGATCCGGGAGCCGTACTTCCGCGAAACGCCGGAAGCGGAAGAGACTTCCGCCGATCGCTTGAACAACCGAGCCATTTCCCTGCTTGACTTGGGCAAGAAGGCGGAAGCCCAGCAGACCTGGGAACGGGCGTTGCGCATCGAACCGGGCCATTTGGAAACAACCTACAACTATATGCTGCATGCCTGGCGCATCGGTTCGACGACGGACAAGTCGGTGGTGCGGACCGTGAAGCGCCTGTGGCGCAAGAACCCCAAATCGTGGACCGTGGTGTACATGCTCGCTCAGGTTCAGATGGAACGGGGCGACTACGCCACAGCTAAAGAACTGCTCGGCAGACTCACCGCCAAACGTATCGACGGGCACGAAGTGCGCACGGCTGCGGACGAAGCCGAGCGAAGGTTGGGCGAAACGCGCCGTTCGCTTAAGACATTCGGAGACCACGAAGGTGACATCGCCGCCTTATGCCTGAGCTGGGACGCTCAGCTCGCCCTGTCGGCCGATACGCCGAAACAGGGCGGGCCCATCTCCGTCTGGCGGGTGGAGACGGGCGACCGCATGCAGGTTTTCGAAGGCCATGCCGCCGCTGTCTCCTCGCTTGCGATGGCGGCGGACGGCTTGCACGTCGCCAGTGGATCGCTCGATCGAACCGCCCGCATCTGGAACTTGGCGACGGGCGAGTGTGTCCAGATTCTCAAGGGACACACCAACGCGGTTACCGCGGCCCAGTTCACGGATGACGGGCAGGGGCTTCTGACAGCCAGTGCCGACGGAACCATCGGCCTGTGGAATCTCGCCACGGGGAAGCACCACACTACGTTTACAGGGCATGATGGTCCCGTCAATGCGATCTGCCCCGGGGTGTACGGTCAATCGTTCTTCTCCGCGGGACAGGATGGCACGCTGCGGCAATGGGAACTTCGCACCGGCCGCTGCCTGCACCTCGAAGCCGGGTATCCCGCGCCGTTCCTGTCGATGGACGTGAGCGACAATCGCCGGTATCTGCTGGCCGGTACCGCGGACGGGTGTATCGAACTCTATGACATCGTTGCGGCCCAAAAGATGGGCCGACGCAATGCCCACAGCGAAGCGGTCATGTCCATCGCCATGGGCAAACGCGGCGCCTTCGCCCTCTCTGCGGTGCGCGGAAGCAAGATGCGCCTCTGGCAGATGGCCGCAAACCGCTGCCTGCACACCTTCCTCGGCCGGGCTCCCATCGCGCTTAACGGAGACGGAAACCTGGCCTTATCCGCGAGCGAAGACGGCGCGCTCCAGTTGTGGCATGTCGGATTCAGCAGCGACGTCGTCCTCGCGCCCATGATGCTATGCCAAGCCCTTCAACGCGAAGAAGAGGAGGGCGAAGCACCCGTGGACGCGGAAGACGGAGAGTAGCTGACGGATTCTACTGTCCGCCCCCGGGTTTCCTTATTGCTGCGGCGGACTTTGTCACGCCGCGTCCTTGGCCGCACTCCCCGCGTTTTGCCTTTCTTTCTCGATCTGCTTCCGATCGTACTCGCTGACGGGAAGGCGGCGCAGGTCGGTTCCATCAAACCGGACTGTCCACAGCGCGTAGTGATCGCGTTCCATATAGGGCTCCTCGAACACGCGAAACACCAGACGGGCGCCGTCGGGGGAGAAAACCGGATCGCGGATCTGGCAAGGCATTTCGGCGATCGCTTCGGTGCGTTCGGCCGTCGTGACAGCGGCCCTCAATGTGTACACGGTTTCCTCTTCGTCGTTGCGTTTGCAGGTCGCGAAGGCGACGCGTTGGCCGTCCGGAGAAAACACGCAGCTCGTGTATGCGCCCAGTTCCTCGACCCAAGCGCCGAGGGCGACCTCGCCCACACCGCCCGCGCGCAGTGCATCAACGGCGTCCGGGTTGCAGAGCAACAGGTTGCCGGCGTAGCTCGTGGCCACCGGCCGTTCTTCAGCCACTCGTTTCGCCCAATGCTCCTGCACCTCGCGTGCTTCGGCGATCTGGGTGAGATTGGCGCCTGTACGGCTAATCGTGTAGAGACTTCTCCGGCCCCATTCCGCGTCATGGTCGGGACCCCATCTGGGTTCTTCGTCCAGGCGCGCAAACAGCACCGTTCTGCCATCCGGAAGAAACGCCGGGCCCACGTCGTAGAACTCCTCACCGGCGGTGAGAGTCTGGACCTCTCCCGTTGGGACATTCAGGTGGCAAATATGAGCCACGGTGTCGCTGTCCCGTCGGGTGAAGACGATGGCGTCGCCGCTGGGAGAGAACCGCGGCGCCCAATCCTCGACCGCGCCGGAGGTGAGGGGCGTGATCGATTTCGTTTCCAAGTCCAAGGTGAACAGGTTCGACTGCTTCTTGTCCACGCGCGACGCGAAGACGATGGACTGTCCGTCCGGCGCAAAGGCCGGGTCGAAGTCGAACCGGTCGCCTTCGGTCAGCGGGATACTTGCGGAGCCGTCCAACGGCACCTGGTACAAGTGCATCTTCTTGCGGTCCTGATACGCGACCACCAGGGATTCGCCTTCCGGCGCGAAGGCGACGGTCTGCGTGCCGGTGTTTCCGGGCCGGCCCTCGACCGCGTAGTAGATGGGAAGCACCGGTATGGCGAGAATCGCCACAGGGACCATGAGCAAAATGCCGCCCCAGATGAATGCGGCAAACATCAAGGAATAGCAGCCGGTCAGGAACGAAAGTGCGCTGACGGCGGCAACGATTGGACCGCCCGCCCACAACCGCTGGAATACGTATTGTCCAAGCACGCACCTCAATCGCATAAATATGATTCAACCTCCTTACGGTTTGCAGTCAGTTTGAGAATGCGCTCGCGGGTCTCTGCGCACTATGCGCTAGAGCGGGTCGCGGAGAATACGGGGTCCAGGTCTCGAGCGCTTCGGGTTCTACCCCGTCGCTCGCGCTATCTTGTTCGCCCATATTGACGCGTAGACGCCGTAGATCTTCCCCGTCAAATTTGACGGTCCACAGCTCGTTAGTCTTTGACTCGCGATTGTCCATGCGAAAGATCAATCGTGTGCCGTCAGGCGAAAAGATAGGATTAGAGATTCGGCTCTCGTTCGATACGATCGTCTGGGAGCGGTCTGCGGCCGTCGGCGCGACACGGAGGACGAAGTGAAATCCCTCACCGGAGGAGACCTCGTAGAGCGCATACGCGACGCGCGTTCCGTCGGGAGAGAAGGCACAGGATTGATACGGCTCCAGTTCCTGAGTCCACCGTCCCGTTGGAACGGTCGGGATCCCGGCGCGTTGCAACCGGCCAACCGTATCGTCGTCGTATACGATAAGGTTGTTTGCGTAGTTGGTGTACGAGACCGTCGCGTCCGACAGTGCTTGCGCCCGGCACGAATAGACGGAATGGCTGGCGGTGATCCTTTCTAGGTCCTGGCCCGTTCGCGAAACCGTATAAAGGCTGTGTCGCGCCCACGACGCGCCGTATTTCGAGGTCCATTTGGGTTTCTCATCGAGGCGGGCAAAGAGAACCGTGTTGCCGTCGGGCAAGAAGACGGGTCCCAGATCGTAGGCATTTTTGTCATCGGTTAGTGCCACCGCGTCTCGCTCATCGATATTCACGAGGTAGATGTCAGGGAAACAGCCCTTTTCCCGTCGGGAAAAGACAATGCTGGCGCCGTCTGGCGCGAATTGTGGCGCCCAGTCTTCGAAATTCCCTTTGGTGAGCTGCACGATCTCCCCTGAGTCAACGGAAATGAGGAAGAGGTTGCATCGATTCCGCCCCAGCCGGGACGAGAACGCGATCTGGCGACCGTCGGGTGAGTAGACCGGGTTGAAATCGAAGCGATGACCATCAGTGAGCTGTCGAGGGGAGGAGCCGTTCACGGGTACGAGGTGAAGGTGCATGTTCTTTCCTGTGAGGTTCGCCACGATGAGTTCATCGCCGTTTGGCGAGAACTCCGCGCTCTGCAAGCCCTTCCGTTCCTGGGCCGCTTCATCGATGGCGTAATAGACTGGTAGAAACGGTCCAACAATGACGAGTAGAGGTATTCCCACCAGCCAGACGATCGCATTGCCCGTGAAGGATTCGGTCATGCAAGCGCCGAGCACGGACACGAAAGCCGCGAGGGCCATGTTCCTGCCGCGAGCGAATCGCACAACAAGTTTAGATATAGATAGTTGATATATTAACTTATAGAATTGCCTACGCATGACTTCATCCTCCTCTGGTGCTTACTACCGGGTGTCGAGCGAATCGATCCGGCCGCGGAGCCGGGTCAAGAGATCTACAAGTGTCTGCCGCTCTTGCTTGGTGAGGGCGCCCATGATGTCGCCCACCTGTTCCATGTAGTGGGCAGCGACCTGGGCGTGGCGGGTTAGGCCCGCGCGGGTGAGCTTGACGATGTTGTAGCGCCGGTCATCGGGGTCGGGAACCCTGATAACGAATCCGGCCCTTTCCATGCGGTCGATGAGGGTAGTGATGTTGGCGCGGTTGACGAGCATCATTTCGCTCAATTCGATCTGGGTGAGGCCGCCGCGCTCGCCGCTCTGATTCTTGAGCAGGATCATGACGTTGAACTGCACATCGGTGATGCCGTGACCGCGAAAGAATTCGTCCGCCCGCTTCTTGGCTTTGGAGGCCGTGAAGTAGATGTTCAACAGGGCTTCATGGTCGCGGTTCTTGAAGTCAGCCCGCAGCCCGAGTTCATTTTTGAGCGTCATCCGTCAATACCTCGACTGTATATATGTGAACAATATACCCAAAGTCAACCCTTGTCAAGTCTCCAAATGGGAGGGGCGCGATTTCGGGCCCTGGCGTTTGTCCAACTTACAAAGGGTATAGAAGATGTCCGTATCCATGGGTAGCTTCCGTTTCCCGGTCTTCTCGTCACGGAAGTTCGCCTCCCATGTCACACGGCCAGAGATAAAGTTGTGCGGCGCCGGGATCGGTGCAGTCGAGATAGGCCGGTTGGCGGTAGATGAGCTTGCCGTTTTGCGAGAGCCGGTAGGGTGTGGGGGTGGAACGATCAGTTGCAGGTCCGTGCTGCGCCCTGGCATCGCGATCACGTCGCGGTGAGGCAAATTCTGACATGACTGCGAAAAATGCTTTACCATTCGAGGACCGCGTCTTATAATGGTGCCGGTCCATTCACGTTCATACTGGGTACGATTGTCTCAATTCGGGGAGAACCATTCCTATGGCGGAGGAGCAAAAGCAGGCTAAGCTCGGTGATGCGCTCGTCAAGGACGAGATCATTACTCGGGAAGACCTTGCCGAAGCACAAGCCCGGGAGAAAGCGACCGGGGTACCGTGGTACCGGTCCTTGCTCCAAATCGGCAAGATTTCCTTTGACACGCTTGACCAGACCTTGCGGCACGAGTTTCATCCAAAGAGTGTTCGCGACGAGGATGAGTCCCTCGGACGCACCCTCGTCAAGATTAAAGCCATCACCGAAGCGCAACTAGACGAGGCGCTTGATGAACAGAAACGCACGGGCCGCCTCCTCGGACGAGTCCTTCGAGACCGCGGTGTGGTTACGGGCCGCGCCATTGCCATCGCCCTGGCGAAGCAACATGAACTCGAATTCGCCGATCTGGCCGAAACGGCCAGCGCACGCGTTGCGCTGGAAACGGTTCCAGAAAGCATTGCCCGAAAGTACCAGATGATTCCGGTTGCCCTGGAAGGCGACAAGCTGACCGTGCTGGTCTCCAGTCCCCAAGTGACCGAAAGCCTCGGAGATCTGGGAGTAATCCTCGGAAAACGGTTGCACCCCATCTTGACCGACACGGAAGACATCAAAGAGGAGATCAAGAAGCGGTATGCAGCCGGCGGCAAGACGGTTGCGTCGCCAATTCCCAGGAAAACGGTCAAGCCGTCGGAAGAAAAGCCAAAACCCGAAAAGGGCGCACGTGCTAGTGACAAGAAAGCAAAAACAACGAAGGGTGCGAAACAAAAAGAGGAGTCTCCCATCGTGGCTACCGCGGAAAAGACCCAGGACAAACGCCGTTTTGACGAGATTGCAAAACTGGCCGAAGGCGCGCCAGTCATCAAGCTGGTTTCGACCATTATCGAGGGGGCTGTCAATTCTGGGGCAACCGATATCCACCTGGACCCCCAAGAGCCCGAGATGCGTGTCCGTTACCGGATCGACGGCGTTCTCCACGATGTCATGAGTATTGCTCCCGAAATCGAGAATGCTGTCGTTTCCCGCATCAAGATCATGGCGGATCTCGACATTACCGAATTTCGCCGGCCCCAGGACGGACATATCAGCATCGAGACCAGGGATCGCGATTTTGACGTACGGGTTGCTACGCTTCCTACCTTCCTGGGTGAACGCGTCGTACTTCGACTCCTCGATCAGTCTTCAGTTCTGGCGGGGATCAAGGACCTTGGCCTGGAACCGGATGACGAGAAGACGCTGATCAACGTTGTTGAAGAACCATACGGCATGATCCTCGTAACCGGCCCCACGGGGAGCGGAAAGACGACCACCCTCTACGCATCGCTCAATCAGAAGAACGTGCTCACCGACAGTATCGTCACCCTCGAAGACCCGGTTGAATATCAGATGTCCGGTATCAACCAGGTTCAAATCGACAATGACATCGACGTTACTTTTGCGAACACCCTCCGTGCCGCGCTGCGCCAAGATATCGATGTCCTCCTCGTGGGCGAGATCCGGGACAGCGATACCGCCCGGATTGCGATACGGGCTTCTATGACCGGCCACCTGGTGTTCAGTACGCTGCACACCAACGATGCACCCGAAGCCATTACCACGCTTCGTAACATGCAGATACCCTCGTATCTGATCGCCAGCGCGCTTACTTGCGTGGTCGCGCAGCGCCTGGTACGGAAGATCTGCCCCGATTGCCGAACAGCCTTCACGCCAACGAAACCCCTGTTGAAGTCCCTGCGCCTTCCAGAAACGACCAAGAAACTTTACCGCGGCAAAGGTTGCGAGAATTGTTATCACACCGGAAACAAGGGTCGTACGGGCATCTTTGAGATTCTCGAGATCTCTCCCGAGATCCGGCGCTTGATAGCTGCCGACGAACCCACGGAGAAGATTGTCAAAGCAGGAAAGCTGAAAACTATGGCTGATCGGTGCCGATTGAAGGTAAAACAAGGTTCGGTGGCGCCGGAGGAGTTCTTGCGGGTGATTCGTACGTAACTCTTGGAATCTATGATCCTGGACATGTCTTCCGGAAATACCGTGAGGAAGGTCAACGTTCTGGTTCACCTATATCGCTGATAACAGGGATATTAGGACGATCTTTTTTCGTCGGGAACCATCTCTGGTTGCTTGCTTTTCGGTCTACCCTCTGGTAGCATGGCGCACGGGGTTAGTCTTCCACTTATTTACCCGTGAATAAGGTGTGGATAAGTTGCAAAAACAGACACGGTACCACCGAGTTTTCGGTTGCCACCTCTCTTTACCAAGTCTTTGCGGACCCTTAGCTTACAGCCATGATGGGGCAATAGGCGAAGATCTATTGACCTGATATAACCTGTTGATAAATTTAATCTTACTTTCTCTTGTGCGGCGAACCGACGACAGTGTTTCTCCGCACATAAATTGGAAGCAGTCAGCGTGAATATGTTGGGGCGTTCATGTCGCAAACAGTGTGATGTCAACCGGGAACGCCTGTGGATAACTTTGGAACTAATAGGCGTCGACTCGGTTGGTGATAACGTGTGTAAAACATGTTTAACCGATCTGAATAACCGGTCATGTTTTCCAGATCCTCTCCCTGGTTATTAAGAGGATCGACGGTCGATAGGGTTGCTTTTGTGGAAAGTGTGAGTTACTCGCACAGATTATCCATAGGATTTCTGACATGGCAAGTCATTGACGGTTATGGAGTTGATCGGGTTACCCACAGTTTACACAGGCCCTATGACTACCACTACTAATTTTAAATATAGTCAATACGTATAAGAGCAGAAAACGATTCGCAAGATGCTGGATTTGGAGAGGATGTCATGAAGATTGCCATACCCCGTCAGGATTTGCTCGATGCGGTCAATAAGGTCAAGACCGTGGTGTCTCCGAAGTCCGCGTTGCCGATTCTCTCACACATCCTCATCGAAACGGGGGAGAGTTCCGCAAAACTTACAGCGACGGATCTCAAGGTGAGCATTGAATGCACGGTGGATTGCACGGTAGAAGAGCCGGGGTCGATGACCGTGTCGTCCCAGCGCTTGTCGTCCATCCTCGCAGAGCTTCCGGACGGCGATCTGACGCTCCATTTGGGCGACAATAACGTCATCTCCCTGGAAAGCGGTAAGATCCAGACCAAGCTCTTTAGTATGTCGGCTGATGAGTTTCCGCCGGTTCGCGCCTTTGAGGGGATCGAACCTATCGTGCTTCCTCAACCTCTCTTGAAGCGCCTATTCCATCGTACAAGTTTTGCCATTTGCTCTGACCAGGCTCGCTATAACCTGACAGGATTGTTGTTCGAGCTGAGCGGTGGAAAGTTGACCGTGGTCGCCACTGACGGCCGGCGAATGAGCTTGTATATGGAATCGGACGGTATCCCGGATGGATTGAACATCAAGGTTATCATTCCTGGAAAAATGATTGGCGAGTTAGAGAGGCTTTTAGGGGATGATGGAGATGTCAGCGTCTATCTTGATGAGACGCAGGCGGCGTTCTCCTTCGACTCGATTCGTCTAGTGACGGCCCTTATCGAAGGGAACTTCCCGAATTACGACATGGTCATCCCAAAGAAGCATGACAAGGAAGCATATCTGAATACCGCGGCTTTTTTGGAGGCGGTTCGCCGCACCCGAACGATGACTAATGATAAATTTAATTCCGTACGGTTTAGTCTAGACGACGGCGTATTGTCGTTGCATGTGGTGACGCCTGAAGTGGGTGAATATCAAGAGGAAATGCCCATCGAGTACGCCGGAGAGCAGGTGGAAATCGCCTTTAATCCGGATTTTCTCCTGGAAGTACTACGCCGCATTGATACTGATAAGCTCTGTTTAGTCCTCAAGGACGCGATGAGCCCCGGGATGGTGAAACCGTACAATGATGGCCCCCAAGACAACTATCTGAATGTGGTGATGCCTATCCGGATCTAAATTTATAGTCAACGTTCGTTCAAGGGTGATACACAAGGCCCGGTTCCACCTCGGTTGGGACCGGGCCTTTGGTTGTCTCGGTCGACAAAGCGAGTCACGTGCCTCAAAATAATCCCAATATGTAGTGGAGATAGAGCTAAGCGAATAAATAGAGTCTTGTGGAAAACTCTGGGGAAATGGTTGAGGTTGGCGAAGATCCCGTCAGATTTTTGCCGTACATAAGCCTAAGGTGCGTTAGCATCTGGTTGAGATTTACAGTGTTAACTTATTAAAATTAAAGCTCTTACGAATATTCTCGTTGGTTTGTACGGTTTTTACGGGATTTTTATATACTCGAGGATCCCGCGTAAATAGATATTGAATCGCTTGTGGATAACTTGGGGATATTGTGAAAAAAATCTAGTCCTATATATTGTGGTTGGGGCTCACTTTTCATTCGTTCCCATCAAATTGAGCTATTTAGAGAAGGGACTCTGGCTTTCAGGCATACTTTTGAATAAAAAGGTATAGCTCAGTCTCGGGTTAACCCAGGGGTCTTTGGTGTAACTTATTTTGTATTAATGGTATACCTTCATCACGTAACGTCGCGGATTTGGTTGATTTTTGCCGGGAGAAGCACGAGATGCAAAGCGATCCCGAAGGAGAGTACTCATGACGACCTGTCTGGTGACCGGCGGCGCCGGGTTTATTGGGAGTAATCTGATCAGGGCACTCCTTGAACGGGGATACGGCGTACGTGTTCTGGACGACTTATCGACCGGCTACCGGGCTAATTTGGACGAAATTGCGTCGCAAGTGGACTTTTTCGAGGGAAGCGTTTGCGATTCTGATTTAGTGGCGACAGCGATGGACGGCGTCGAATGTTGTTTTCATCAGGCAGCGATCCCGTCTGTTCCTCGCTCCGTTTCCGATCCAGTCTCTACCAACCGCGTCAATATAGAAGGCTCTATCAACGTGTTTCTGGCAGCAAGGGACGCGGGCGTTCGACGGGTCGTGTACGCATCTTCGTCCTCGGTATATGGGAATGCAGATGTAAGCCCGGTTCATGAGGATCTACCCACGAAACCGATTTCTCCGTATGGCGTGAGTAAAGCCGCTACGGAACACTATGCCCGTGTATTTTCCGCGCTCTATGGAATGGATATCGTTGGCCTGCGGTACTTTAACGTCTTCGGGCCGCGCCAGGATCCGGCGAGCCAGTACGCAGCGGTTATTCCAATCTTCATCAACAGGATGCTGCGTGGGGAACGGCCTCCCGTGCATGGCAATGGACGGCAATCCCGCGATTTCAGCTACATCGATAACATCGTGGAGGCGAACATTCGCGCATGTGAAGCGGAGGGTCCCATCGCGGGGGTGTATAACGCGGCATGTGGCGCCGAGACATCCATTCTGGGAATTCTCGCGCTTTTGAACGACATTCTGGGGACAAAACTGAGTCCACTCTTCGAAGCCGCGCGAAAAGGGGATATCAGCCGCTCCTGTGCGAATATCGCGCGGGCTTCACAGGCCTTCGGCTATAAACCACAGGTCACTGTAGGCGAGGGGCTGAAGCGGACGGTCGACTGGTACCGGAAGCAAGTGTCCAATTCCTAGCACGTGAATACCGGACGGAGACTACCGGATCTCCTGCCAGCCGGCATAGAGAAAGAACGCGAGAATCCCGACCAGCACGGCTGAGGTGATGGGATGGTTTCTGAATTCCCGGCCCACCCAGTTTTTGTGCCCGTTTAAGTACAGCAGGGCGAATGCCAGGAATGGCATAAAGCAAGCGCCAATCACAGCGTAGATCTTCTGCATCGTCCCGAATCCGTAAAAGAGACCAATCACGGGCACCAGAGCGAGAAGGTACAGATAGATCCTATACGTGGCCGATTCTTCTGACACGCGAATAGCGCGCTTTTCGTCGTTATCCCGCATCGTCAAGGAAACGACATCGGCGAAGATGTAGGGCACACTTTGCCAGACACCGAGCAGGCTGCTGAACACTGCGCCATACGCGCCGACGAGGAATACCCATTTGGCGTAGGGGCCGATGGTGTTTCCGAGCTGGTCCGAGAGATCAACGATCAGGGTGGCGCCTTTGCCTTCTACGGTGACCTGGCTGCCGATGATCACCATGGCGATGCCGAAGAGCGCGGTCATGGTGTATCCGGCGCCGAGGTCGATGCGGCAGGTTCGCGCGGCGGACTCACCGGTGCGGCCTTCCTCGCGAATCCAGTATCCGTAGCACAGCACCGTCAGTGTACCGCCGACTCCGCCCATGAGGGCAATGGTCCACGACCGTGCTTCGGGGGACACGTCTGGGATCCGGGGGACGACTAGACCGCGAATGACGGCCGCCCAATCAACGGGTTGCAGGATTGCGGCCGTGATAACGGTCACAAACATAAGCCCGATACAGACGCTCATTACCCGGCTGAATAAGCGGTAGCCGCCGGCACGGATCAAGAGGACTCCCGCGATTCCGTGACCGATGCCGTAGACGATCTTTCCCGTCGACGCATCTTCAAAGAAGGGGAGCCAGGCGTGCATCGTCACGCCGCAGGCGCTCATCATGGCGGAGCCCACGAAAAAGCTCCAGGGAAAAAGGTACGCGAAGAAGGCGATCAGGAAGGGCATGCCCATGTGCTGGGCACAGCCTTCAAGGAAGGTTTTTCCTGTAGCGAGTTGCCAGCGGCCAAGGCCTTCGGTTAGCACGAACTTGAGGAAAGCTCCCACGACCACGGCCCACAAGATGGCAACGCCGAGATGCGCGCCGGTGAGACTCGCCGTCGCCAGATCGCCTGCGCCGACACCCGTCGCCGCAACGAGCAGACCCGGAAGCAAGGTGCGCAAAAATGGTGGCCGTCCGTCAGGTGTCCTCGTGTTCGCGGTATCGTCGGCCAAGGTGCAGCCCCCGGATGAAATTTATCTACAGCGTTACAGCCCTTCCTTCGTCCACACTTGGCGATCGATCATGGTGATGTAGTCCGACCAGTTCTGACCCTTGTCGCGCGTCTCGGCGATAAGACGGATGAACGCATCGGTCTGGGCATCGAGATTGTCAAGATGGTAGAGCACGAGCGCTTCGAGCGTCTTGGGAACGACGGGGGAACCGTTGGTGAGTTCGCCGTGGTGCGACAACACACAGTGCAACACCTGCAGACGCAGCGTTTCGGGAAAGCTGGGGATACCATCGATTTTGCGCTGAACCATCTCGGTGCCGATAGTGAGATGGCCGAGCAACTTGCCGGTCGTCGTGTATTCGACGAAAAGATCTTGGGTCATCTCTTCGATCTTGCCGATGTCATGAACGAGCACGCCGGTCAGCAATACGTCGCGATCGATCTGGGGGAACACCTGGCACGTGGCGATGGCCAGCCGCGCAATCTCGGTGCAATGCTGCACCAGGCCGCCGCGATACGCGTGGTGCCACTTCTTGCCCGCGGCCGCGGCGGCAAACTTCGTCACGAAATCCTGGTCTTCAAAGAATGCTCCGATGAGTTTACGGAGCCACTCGTTTTCCACCGTGCCCATGATGGCTTGAAACTCTTTGAAGATATTGCTCGTATCTTCCGGCGTGAAGACAAGATCTTCGGGGTTATACTCGTCTTCGCGCAAGGGCAACACCTGGTCTACGCGAATCTGGAGCCGGTCCTGGTAGCTGGTGACGGAACCTCTCACGTTGACCACATCGCCCAACTCGAACAGGCGCGCTACCGCGGCGGCGTTGTTCCAAAGAATGCCGCCAATTTCCCCGGTCCGATCCTTGAACACCATCCCAAGGAATTTGCCGCCCTTCTGCTGATCCCGGAGATCTTTGCGCGTGGCGACGAAATAATCGTTTACTGTATCCCCCTCCTGGAGGGTCTGCACGTATTGTCGTTTCATGAAGTGTCCTTTGTTGAGAGACGTGTAGAGTATCGGTCGCGGGCAGGATCATGCAAGCGGCGCGGAAGTGAAGGACCGATGTGGCGGGTTAACCCTCGAACTCGCCGCTGTCTTCTTCCTCGGGTTTTTGCGAGGTTTCCGTGGGAGCTTCTTCAACGAGGGGTTCAACCGGAGGGGTAATGGCATCCACGACGCTGAAGAAGAACATTCGTTTCTCGTTCTCCACCGGCGTACCGTCGAGGGCGCCCCAGTGCGCCGCATAGCTGCCGATTTCGAGTGGGTTCATAGGACGAATCCGCACGAGCAACCCTTCGGGAGCATCAATCGGTTCGGTGACAATGGGGATATCCTCACCGGGTACCCATGCGGATACGGTGGTGCTTCCGGTGTCGTCAGCGATGGGCCGCGTTTCTGCGAGATTCATCTGGTAGAGTTTGCACCCGTACACGGGCATCTTGTAGCAGAGAATCAACGGTTCCCGGTCCGTCGTTTCCACCGTCGGCCATCGGGTGGTGCCGTAGATACGGTCGGTTTCCGCAGCACTGTCGATGGAACGAAATTCAGCCGGAGGGATGAAGTCGGTCCGCCGGTAGCGATGCTCTTCGTAGAGATAGACGCCGCCGCCGTCGGGTAGCCGCCAAAGCACGACAGGCGTCGCTTCGACACTACGCATCTCGTTGACGGACAAGACGAGCATGCCGGGGGTATAGCCCGTCTTCGCGAAGTACAGTTCCAAATCGCCGGGTTGGTACTTCACGCGGTACCGCCCGTGGGCGTCACTGAGCCCTTCGTAAGGCATGCCGCGCACTTCCACGGCCACTCCCGGCAAGGTTTCGCCGGCAATATCGACAACCGTACCCTCGATGAAGCCCGTACCGCACCCCGCGAATGTCAAAAGGCATGTCGCAGTGACACAGAAGACGATTAAGGATCGAATGTACATAGCCAAAGGATTCATCCGCTACTCAAGACGAAAGTTCCGCAGGGTTCGAGAGAGTCTTTCAAGTTCCGTAGTCGTTAGTCAAGAAGCAGTGGACGGAAACAGTGCTTACCATCGTTGCGTTTATGGGAGCCTGTCCTGTTCGGCCTCCGTGTTGACCCTGTAGACGGCGACACGGTCGTTCCTGAATTCGGCAATCACTCCAGGGATGGACGCAAAATACTCATGGGGAGCGCGATCCCTCAAGGGAGAAACGTAGAGGTACGTTGCATCGACGTCCTTCAGGAAGGTCGCCGCTTCCTCAAGTCCCATTTCACCGGCGAGCATCCGGTCTACAGTAGCGGACAACTCCTGCCGATGCGGGGTTAGAGCCCAATGGCCGAGGAGTACGCGCGCGCCAACAAATCGGGCCAACTTCGTTCCGGTCGGATAGTCAGAGACGATCAGGTCAGTCTCCTCGATATGGTCATTCAGCCAGTCGATGGCTTCCAGATCGGTCGTTCGGATGTAGTTTTGGGCATTCGTTGCGGCGTCTTGCGCAGCGCGAACGACATAGATTGGAGTGCTGAATGCGTTGACAACAAGGAAGACGGTGACACCGGCCAGAAGTGCAATACGACGCGGACTTCCCGATACGGGAGGGAAGACGCGAGCGCCAAGGGCTATCATGGCCGATACGATGGGAATTCCGAGTTGGGGAGAGTACGGGATAAACGGAAGCACTTTATACGCGTGGAACATGAACAGGACGACCAGGAACCAAACGACCAGCAATCGATCGCCTGTCGTGGCGAGCGGGTACCTGCGGTACCGGCAGAGGCGGTACAGACACAGAACGCCGGCCAAGCCGAAGGCGCGGAGGTGCCATAACGCCGGAATCGAGGGAGCCACACCCTGGCTCGCCCAGAATTTGAAGACGGGGTGGAATGTGAATAGATAGACGTAGTAGAGCAAAAACGGCGCCGTTACAATCAATGGCAGTGCCCGTAGCAAATTCTTTTGGATGGACCACGATCGCGCGAGGAAGGACTCGAGAACAATGAAGCAAGGCAGGAAGGCCCAGATGCTGATGAGATCATACGGGCGAATCAGTCCATGGACCGCCGCAACGATCGCCGCGCTCCAGTACCATCGGGGCTTCCCGCTACGCTCTGCGAGAACCATGAGCCCTATGAAAACCAGGAACACGCCGTGGGGCAGGGAGAAATGCGGGTTCTTCATGACCTGACCGAACGGGTGTATGGGCGTGATCAGGTCCATCGCGGGGTTTTTCAAACCCAGCCGGGTGCTGATATCCACGATGCCGCGAAGGGATAGGAGATAGAGAATCCAGCCGAAGCCGCCGCCAAACGCGCACATGAGCAGCGCGGCGATCTTCTGCAATCGAGACTCGAGCACCAGCGACATCAGAAAAGCAAACCCCGCGAACAGCGCCAGCGCACCCACGGCACGCCACACGTTAAAGGTTGCTCGGGAACTCCACCCAAAAAACTCCATGCACTGGCCCAGGACGAGCCACTCCACGTTCACGAAGACGGGATCGTGGTCCATGTGGGTCATGTTGTTGCGAAATAACCAGTGCCCGGATGCTGCTTGATAGATGAAGGAGTAGTAGCTCGCGATATCATCGCCCATGGCGATCTGGCCGATGAAGCGCGATCCATCGGGAGCGTGGGTGTCGGCATACCGATAAGGGATTTCCGTAACAAGAAAGACGAGGATTGCCACCCCGGCGGCAATTCCTGCTAGCAGTACGCGATCTCGTGGTCGAGAAGGTGAGGACATGTGCTGAGTGTGTGATCCTGATGGTCCATACGAAACGACGCGTGGCGTACACGTCGCGCCGGACCTGCAATAGAGTTCCGGGGTGCCGCGCGTCTGAGTATAGAGTTCCCCTTTGGGTCTTTCAACAGCGTTTGCGCGGATCTTGTGCAGTTGCAGCGGAGTTTGGCGTAGCGGGCAACTGTCTTTTGAAGTTGATGCGCCGAGCGGGTGCTCCGTAGTATTCTCGTTGTTTGCGAATTCGTGGGAGGTCTGTACATGGTTACTGGGCGTCGGTTCGTTTTCATCTGTTTCGTCGGGTTCTGCGGCGCGCTGGCCGGTTGTGGGCCCCAGCCCGCTACGCCCCTACCCGATGAAATGAAACAGTCTCAGCCCAATGTCTTGTTTATCGTAGCGGACGCGCTCCGCGCCGACCGTGTCGCGGCAACCCGCAACGGCGAACCCGTCATGCCCCATGTGCGGCGGCTCGCCTCGGATTCATGGAACTATCAACGGGCGCGCGTTCAGGCCACGTGGACCAAACCCTCGATGGCATCCATGTTCACTTCACTGTATCCCGAGGTGCACAACGTATTGTTCGGCATTCACAATACCGCCTTTGAGGGTCAACCCCCGGAAGCGGATATCTTGCCTGGGGAATTGGAAACGATGGCCGAATACCTGAAAGCCCACGGCTACAGCACGGCCGGCGTGCAATCCAACGCAAATATTACCGCCGTTTTCGGTTTCGATCAGGGGTTCGACTCGTACGAATTTCTCGCCTATCCCGAGTATCGCGGGAACGACATGACCGACCGGGCCATTAATGCATTAGATAACTTGCGGCCGCCGTTTCTGCTTTACGCCCATTACATGGATACCCATGCCCCGTACGAGCCGGTCGAACCGTATCGCGACTCGTTCGGTGCGCCGCCAGCGATTCCAGCGGAAGACGAGGCGCTCTTGAAGGATTATCCGAATACGTATTTGGACCGGGTTCTCTACGAGACGGGTCTCACGCAGGAGCGTGAGTTTGAGAATCTATCCGCCCAGGGAGAAGCGTATATTCGACAGCGGTACGATGAAGAGGCGTTGTTTCTCGATGCTGAGGTGGCGCGATTGATCGAGTCGGTGCGGAGCCGATACCCCGATACGGTCGTCATCTTTACGTCGGACCACGGCGAGGAATTGTGGGAGCATGGATCGATCGGTCACGGAAAAACGGTCTTCGAAGAATTAACCCACGTGCCATTGATTGTCAGCGTCCCTGGCGCGTCCCCAAAGGAGATCGAAAGCCCGGTGGAACTCCTCGACCTGCTGCCCACTTGCGCCTCGTTGCTTGGCCTTGCGCCAAGAGAGACGTGGCAAGGTGAGGACGCAACGCCAGATGCCGTCGAGAGGGGCGAAACAAGAGCGGTATTCAGTTCCACGCAAATGTCCATTCCGGGTTCAAACGTAGACCTCGCTGCCGTGGTGGCCGGCAATCACAAGATCATTGTGAACCGCAAAACGGAGAGCGCCGCCTATTTTGATTTGGCGCGGGATCCCGATGAAACCAATCCGCAGTCCGATTCCGCGGACGGGACCGCGTTACAGGAAGTCTTGGCGGAGCACATGAGGACCATGCAGAGCCATCCGCACTATGGCAGGCCCGCGGAAAAGACAAGCGTCGACGATGGCACACGGGAAGCCATCGAAAACATCGGGTATATTCGGTAGGGCTACGGGTGGTCCGTGTAGAAGGCGACGTTTCGGTAGCGGCTATGGTCATCGTCGTAGAGGACCACATCCATCCGGACACTCTTGCCAGTCCTATCCGGCGGCGCGAGCAGGATTTCGCCGTTCTCTTCGGTCGACAAGGGGCGCCATAGGTGCTCGCCATAGCCGTACAGATCCGGATCGCCGGTGTCCGGTACAAAACAAACGCGCCCTATGTCCGCGAAAGCTTGGGGAAGTCCGGCAGGATTGTGGGCATCCACGCGCACGGTCACGGGCGAAAAGCTCGCTTGCTCAAAGATCCCCAGCCGGAACCAGGCCCATCCGGCTTGCCCATCTTGTGAAAAGGGGATGAGGGTCCGTTCCAACAACTGCATTTGAGAACTTCCAAGGGTCTCGCCGGGGCTTGCGAGGGCGACTCGCACTCCCGCCCGGCTTGTGTTGGCGGGGCCGGTTTCCTGCCAGATCCGCGCATACACGAAGTACCGGCCGGGTGCCAGTGGCGCGGTTGCGGTTAACGCCGTCGTCTCTGATTCATCCGGAGTCAGCGAGGCGGCGTAGACATATTCATCAATATCGCCCTTGAAGCTGGGGTTTTGATGCTGGATGGGCCGCCAGTCGTCGGAATCGGGAGATTCCCGGTTGAATTGAAGTGGCACGATGGTTTGATGAGAAGCCAGTACGGCCATGCGAATGGCGTTTCCGTCGCCGCCGTCTTCCGAACCTGTTATGCAGCGTAGACGCGCTCCCGGGGAATCTGCACCCGTGGTATGTATGCCACTTCCGGCAGATAGGATGGGAAAGTCGGCGCGCGAGTCGGTTGTCAGCGTCTGGATAGTTTGCTGGAAGCTCTCGATCCACGCGGGTCCGGTGATAGGAGTGGGACGCGGCGTGAAGCGCAGGTAGTACGGGGCGGTGAGGTCTCCCGCGTCGGCAACCTGCACGGCGCGCACGGAGTGAGCCCTTGCCGGCTGAAGCTCGTACAGGTACAGCGTGACGCCGTCCAATGGAAATCGGGCAATGCGGATCGCGTGCAGGTCTAGCCACGTACGGTAGAGTTTGGACGTGGGAAACAGGTTGTCCGGTTCCCACCAGGATTCGATCAGCCAGATGCGTTGCGATTCGCTTGCGATGGTGTCTATGCGTCGAGGCAGCGCTCCGACGTGGTCCCACAATTCGCGAAGCGGGTAGCTGTGGATCATGTCCAGCGCGTCCTGCTCCGTAAAGCCGATGGTGAATTGCGGTAGATCGGGCAGGTACCAGTAGCGCATGGGCAGGAGAGTGAAGTGACTGAAATGCGCGATGGCGTCACCCGGCTTCCATTCGGAATGGATCAGATTTGCGACGCCGCGATTGTCCACTTTGTATCGAACGCCGAGGCGATGTTGTTCTGAAGGATGAAGGCGTTGCGCATAGTAGTCGGGCGCACACAGGGCGGTAAGTATGAACACGCTGAGCAATGCGGCGACACGCATGCCACGGAACTTGATGGCGGTGATTCCAGCCGCCACCAGGATGCTCAAGAGTATGGCGGAGAGGATGAAGAGACGGTGCTGGTAGTAGGAGAATTCGCGGGTCTGCCACAACAACAAGTTGCCAACGACGGGCAGGAAGGCAATAACGCAGATCACCACACAGTGCCTGTAACGGCCGCGAAGGGTCCAAATGCCGTACACGATGAAGGTCGCCGCCACGAGTGCGAGTGTCGCGGGAACCAGGAAGCCAGGTGTGTACCCTGCAAAGAAGTTTTTGAAGGTGATCAACGCGACGTCCGTGGTAAGCGGCGGGTACCAACTGACGTCGACCTCATCGGTGATGCGATTGATCGTGAGCCCTTGACGTATGGCGGGCCAGGAAAAAACAATGACCGCCGACTGGCACACGATCCATTTCGTGTAGAAGCTCAATCGGCGTGGCGCGGCAAGAACGAACGCCACGTTGCAGGCGAGGATAGTCCAGACGGAGTAGAAGTGATTGTACATGGACAAGATCATGAAGAGCGCTATGGCGAGCCATGCGCCAGGGCGATCACACCGTAGGGCGCGCAGCAAGAAGAATACAACGCAGATTCCGAAGGCGGTAAGCGAGGAGTATGGTTTGAGTTCCTGCGCGTAGTAAATTTGGAAGGGTGATATAGCAACAAGCAATGCGGCGATTAGCGCGGGCACCGGCTTCCCAATAACTTCGCGCGCAAGCAGGTACGCAAGCGGAATTGTCGCAACGCTGAACGCGCAAGGCAGTAAGCGGAGGACGAAATCCGCCTGTTCCGTGAGGGGATGGAAACCGCCGAGGGAGACCACCAAATCCCACCAAAGGCGCGTGAGCAAGGGGAGTAGCGGTGGATCGGTACACCAGTCGGGGTCAAGGAGGCGCGAGGGGTGATTAACCAGTGTAGCCGCGTATAAGGTGGCGCCCTCGTCATACCAAATACTGAAGTGCCCCAGGGCAATTAGCCGAAGCAACGCGCCGAGTAAAATGATTCCTGCCAACCATAGCGCGATGCGCGACGTGGGTGCGCCAGGGACGGTACTGGTGGGTGGATCGTTCACCACGAGCGGCGCTTCAATGGCAGGTTGTTTCGGCTAGCCGCGTGTGGCGGGCATGACGACGGACGGTATGTTCCGGAGCGCGCGGTGCTGCGGGACTCGATCTGCATTGAGTTTGGCCCATTGGTTGATTGAGGTCTTAGCCTCCCTGGGTTTTTCACGTTCGATCCTCTGCAGGGCGTTCATACGCGTCAAACTTAGTGGCCGCGGTGCCACGATTTTTCCGCCGCCGGGTACTTCTATCGCCGTCTTGTGTAGTTCGTGGGCGGTGCACTTGTCAATAGGACGCTTCACCCCGTTTCCGGGGCTCGAACACTTCGACGGAAGAGTTTCCTTAATTGATTCCGGACGGTGCGTGCGCGCGCTCGCCGCGTGAGTATTCTCTGCGATGGTGACGAGGACGTTCAGGACGGATCTGGCCTGAACCGTCGACCAGCCCAAGGCTTTTCGCAAGAAGGTCTATGCCGACCAAACGTTGATGGTCCGTTTGGTCGGTGTTGCTGTTGATGCTCCAGCGGGTGTTTGCTACGCTTCTCGTTTGCAGGATTCTACGGTAACTGGTCCGAACACAGGTTGGGGCTGTGGCGAGCAGGGAGGGGAGATGGTCGTTGGTGTGATTGGCGGAGGTCCGGCTGGCGCCACGGCCGCATTCGAGTTAGCCCGTCAGGGTGTGGGGGTGGAGCTGTTCGAGGCCTCGGATTGCATGGGGGGCTTGGCACGGTCCTTTCCGCTTTGGGGGCAGACGGTCGATCTCGGGCCACATCGTTTCTTCAGTAAGGTGCGTAGAGTCAACGAGTTGTGGTTGGATGTCGCCGGTTCCGATTATGCAATGGTGAAGCGAACCACGCGCATCTATTACGATGGGAAGTTCTTCCATTACCCGCTTCAGCCCGCCAATGCCTTGGCGCAGTTGGGACCCGTCGAGGCGCTGCGTTGCGTGACGAGTTACCTTCGGGAACAGTTGTCCCCGTCGTCGAAGCCTCCCTACGACACCTTCGAGGACTGGGTTGTAAATAGATTCGGAAGAAGGCTTTACGAGATATTCTTTCGCACGTACAGCGAGAAACTATGGGGGATCCTGTGCACGGAACTCGACTCCGATTTCGCGGCGCAACGGATCAAGCGCCTCGATCTGATGGAGGCAATCAAGAATGCGATCCGGGCGGGTCAATCGGGGCAGGGTCATCGTACCCTCGTTGACGAGTTTGCCTATCCGCTGCAGGGGACCGGGATGATCTACGAGCGAATGGCGGAGCGGGTCCGCGAGGCAGGCGGAAAGATTCACCTGAAGACGCCGGTTCGACGGGTGGTGACGCGCGATGGCCGGGCTTGTGCGCTGGAGTTGGAGGACGGCACGGAACGTCATTTCGATTGCATCATTTCGTCCATGCCGATCAGTTTGCTCGTTACCCGGTTGCCGGAAGTCCCGGACGCGGTGCGCGAGGCCGCGCAATGGTTGCGGTTCCGAAACACGATCCTGGTATATCTGCACGTAGCCGAGGACGGGCTTTTCCCGGACCAATGGTTATACATTCATTCCGCCAATTTGCAGATGGGCCGAGTGACTAACTTCCGGAATTGGGTTCCCGCGTTGTGCGGCGACGCGACGGGCAGCATTCTCGCGCTGGAGTATTGGGCGAACGATGATGATCCGCTCTGGGATGAGGATTCGGAGGCGTTGATTCGCATGGCCGAGCGCGAGCTGCGGACCACGGGGTTGATCCAAGACGCGTCAATCCTGGATGGCTACGTCCACAAGATTCGCCGGTGTTATCCGGTGTACAACCGGGGGTATCGAGAAGCCCTTGCGCCGGTGCGCGAATACCTGCGCGGTATCGACGGTCTTTTTGCGATCGGCCGGTATGGCGCTTTCAAATACAATAACCAGGACCATAGTATTCTGATGGGTTCCCTGGCGGCGGAGAACATCGTGAAATCGGCCGGACACGATCTCTGGGCGATCAACACGGATTACGATGAGTACCAGGAGTCGGCGCTGATTACGGAATCGGGACTCGCGCCGGTCGGAGAAAGCGGTGCAGTGGTAGCCTGATCGAGGGACTCCCGGGTCTTGCACCTTCTGCCGAATGCTTGACAAAGGCCGTCTGCTTCGACAAAAA
>CAZWDH010000033.1:0-11336 GCA_964632865.1 uncultured Nitrospiraceae bacterium | reverse complement strand
TGTCGAAATCTTGGTGCGATGCCCAGACTCGCTTTCTGTGTAAAGGGTTGTTTTTGGGTAGTTTGTGCGAGTTTTTCCGCTTTGGCATGATCCATGCTCCTAGAACCAAGGCGAAATTTGAATCGGCGGCGGGTAGTATCCGCAGGATAGGCCGACCCCTTGCGGTTGATCGCGTCCCAATCCTATTGACAGCCTGATCGGCGGGTGCTATAGTGCTTGCTATTGGCCTCACCGTGTCGGGGGGCGATGCGCGGCAGAAACAGTCCTCATGGGTGGATTCGGTGCGCGAAGATTCTCGTGCGGAAACGAACACCGCGCTAACAGAACGGGGTTAAGCTGTATTCAATCGCCTGCAATACCCATAGTTGGGGTTTGCCCTAAAGGTCTGGTATGCAGTTTTCTGAGGGAAGGAGGTGAAAGAATGAAAAAAGTAGCATTTGTGTTTTCGGTTCTCGTGTTGGGTGCGGCGACTGCGCTCGCGGGCACGATCTCCATTCCGTCGTTCAACGATGGTGGCGACCAAACCGATGGGAACCTTTTCCCGACGGTCGACAGCGCGACATTCATCACGCTGAAGAACAACACGACCGTGACGCAGACGTACACCATCCTGTACTATCGTTTGACGGGTGCTGACATTACGCCTGCCGACAATACGTTCACGATCGCTGGGAACGCCGCGCGCGGTTGGCGCCCGGTTGCCACGGACACGAACGAAGGTGCCGGGTCGGCAATTCCGAATACGGTCGGTAACTTCGCGGCTTCGGCCACCATCCTGTATACGGATTCGGTGGATCCGAGCGGCCGTGTCGTTATCTTCTCGAATACGGGTAGTTCGTACGCTTTCGCGTTGTTCCCTGCATCCTAACCGTATAGAGACTGTCGGCTTGCTTTAGCGAGTCTGGTGGTTTTTGCAGGGCGGGGCCGTCGAGTACGGGCCCGCCCTCGTTGTGTCTCTTGAGGAATTGGTCGGACCGTTCGGGTTCCGGCACGGTACCAGGAAGGGTTATCCTTTGAACCCGCGGGAGCGGAGCAGCTTGTACTCGATGCTGTCGACCAGCGCCTGGTACGAAGCGATGATGATATTCTCCGAAACGCCTACGGTGTCCCATTCCGCCTGGCCATCGGAGGATTCAATAAGGACGCGGGTCTTCGCCTTGGTCGCGGCCCGCGCGTCGAGGATGCGGACCTTGTAGTCCTCGAGGTGAACTTCCTGCAGTTCCGGGTAGATCCCATCCAGCGCCTTTCGCAGCGCGTTATTCAAGGCGTCAACGGGACCGGCGCCTTCGCCTACCGTATGCATCATCTCGCCACCGGGCAATTCGATCTTCACCGTCGCTTCTGACACGCCCTCAATTTCCCCATTGCGGCGTTCGACGGCCACGCGCAGTCCGTGGAGCTTGAAGAAGGTGCGATGCTGGCCCTTGGCGCGGAGGATGAGCAGTTCGAGCGACGCGTCGGCGCCCTCGAATTCGTAACCCTGGTTCTCCAGTTCCTTTACTCGTTCAAGCACGGCCTTGGTTTCGGGCGCGTCGCGATCGAGTTCAATGCCGAAATCGGCCGCCTTCTGCAGGAGGCTCGATCGGCCGGAAACTTCGCTCACGGAGATGTGTGTGCGATTGCCCACCAATTCGGGCGGGATGTGCTCGTAGCTCGTCTTGAGCTTCTTCACTGCGTCCGCGTGCATGCCGCCTTTGTGGGTAAACGAATCGCGGCCCACGTAGGGATCGGAATCGCGCGGGATCATGTTCGCCAATTCCGCCACGAGATGGGAGAGTTTGGTCAACCCTTCCAGTTGGGTTGGTGCTACCACGGGAAGCGCCAGTTTCAATTGCATTGCCGGGATGATCGTGCACAGGTTCGCATTGCCGGTCCGTTCGCCGTAGCCGTTGACGGTGCCTTGCACGTGCACGGCGCCTTCCTCGACGGCGGCCAACGTATTCGCGACGGCGCAGCCGCTGTCGTTGTGCGTGTGAATTCCTATGGGCGCTTCGGGCAGACGCTCGCGCACGGTCCGGGTGATTCGCGCAATCTCTGACGGCAGACGGCCGCCGTTGGTATCGCATAGCACCAGCGTTTCCGCGCCGGCGCGGTAGGCCGCCTCGAGCACAGACAGGGCGTACTCGTTGTCTTCGCAGAATCCGTCAAAGAAGTGTTCGGCATCCAGGATTACCCGCCTGCCCTGGCTCTTGAGGTAGGCCACCGACTCGGCGGTGAGGATGAGGTTCTCCTCGAGCGCCACGCGCAGAATATGCTTTGCGTGGGTGGGGGAGGATTTGGCAAAGATGGTGACCACTTCCGTGCCCGCGTCGAGCAGGGCCTTGAGGTTGGCGTCGTCCTCAACGGCGGACTTGGGATGGCGGGTGCTTCCAAAGGCCGCCATCTTCGCGTTTTTCAAATCCATGTCGCGGGTCCGTGCGAACAATTCCGCGGCCTTCGGGTTGGAGGCCGGCTGACCGCCTTCGATGAACGAAATGCCAAAGTCGTCCAGCGCCTTCACGACGCGGATCTGATCCTCGGCGGAAAACTTGACGAGACGGCCCTGGGCACCGTCGCGTAAGGTTGTGTCATAGATCTCTATTCTTGTCGACACGGGTGCAAATCTCCTGTCTTGCCGTTTTTCTTCAGCGGGTATATGCACATCCGGCAGCCGGGGGAGAGGTCCCGGACGGTAGCGGCGCTTGCAGAAAAATAGGGACAGTCACCATTTTCCTACTCAGCGCTTGCCCATCTATTCAGAGACTGGGAAGGAAAATGGTGACTGTCCCTATTTTTCCCTGTCCCTATTTTTCAATTTTCCTGGCGCCGGGCAACGTTCTCTTTATTTGGGAATGGCACCCGCTTCCACTCGGGCCGATTGTATCATAAAGGGGACCAGCTCGTGGCCTCGGGGGAAGAGCAGGCCGGACGCGCGCGCGTCGGTTTCACTGTAGGCGACCGCGGCGTCCGGCACGATTCCGGGGCCGCAAAGCGCGAAGGGGACGGAACCTCCCGCGTGGGTTTTGGTGGACAGGGCCGTGATGTGATCGGGCGCTACGAGGATTCGCACGTCGCCTCGCTTCTTCGCGTAGGCGAGGCACGGTGCCACGACCTTCTGATCGAAATCTTCAATCGCCTGAATCTTCAGGTCGAGCCGGCCTTCGTGGGCCGTTTCGTCCGGCGCTTCCACGTGGAGATAGGCGAAGTCCACCCGCTCCAATGCGCCGAGGGCAGCCTCCACTTTGCCGGCGTAGTTGGTGTCAAGATAGCCGGTGGCACCCGGCACGTCCAGCGCCTCCATACCCGCGCATATGCCTATGCCGTTAACTAGATCAACAGCAGATACAACAGCGCCGCGAACGCCGAAGCGCTCGTGGAAAGGCTCCATCTGAGGCAACCGCCCTTGGCCCCAAAGCCAGATGCTGGTCGCAGGCGGTTTGCCAGCCGCCACGCGGGCCTGGTTGACAGGGTGGCCGGCAAGCACGCTGTGTGACTGCTCCATCAGTGTCCACAGGAAAGGGCCGGCAGTACCGTCCGGCAAATGGGGCGCGAACTGCCGGTCCGAGATGTTATGCGGAGGCGTGCAGACGACGTCTGACAGGTCATCCAGGTGGATCTCACCGGCCTGCACGATTGCCAAATGACGGTAGCCAACGCCCGGACTGAATTGGACAGGAGCGTCAACATAGGCGGCGCTCAATGCCGCGATCAGCTCGGCTCCCTCTTCGGAAGAGATATGTCCAGCCGTAAAGCTTTTCATGATACCATCTTGAAGCGTAACAAGATTGCACCGGAAGGCCACGTCTTGTGCGCCGAGCCGAATCCCTTGCCGGGCGGCTTCCAGCGGTGCCCGGCCCGTATACGTGGTCTTGGGGTCATAGCCGAAGACGGATAAGTTCCCGACATCGCTCCCTGGGGGCAGATCTTCCGGGATCGGATCGAAGAGGGCGCAGATGCCAAGCTGGGCAACTTCGTCCATGGCGGGCGTATTGGCTGCTTGGAGGGGTGTGCGACCGTTGAGTTCGGCGATAGGAAAATCAGCCATGCCGTCGCCGAGCAGGACGAGGAATTTCACTGGAACCATCTCCCCGGTGGCGGACTTGACTCACCACCACAATTTCGCGAACATAGCATATTGGCGCAAGGGAAGTCAAGGCTATGTGCTTGAATTTGCATGGATTTAGCGCAGTTTTTGCGTTGGAGGGTTTGAGGGGATGAGCGCGATTGCGGGAGCGCTGACGCGGTTGGGCGGGGAGGGTCTGCTGGTGCCTTCCGACGCTGCGGCTCGTTTGGACAGTCACGTCCAACTGGTCCGTGAGTGGAACCGGGTTGTCTCGCTTGTGTCGAAGCCGGATTTGGCGGAACTCGAAACCCGCCATGTGGTGGATTCACTAAGTCTGGCTCCAGTGTTGGTGGCGAGAGGGCGGAGCGGGGACCTCTTGATGGATGTGGGTAGCGGCGCGGGCTTTCCGGCGGTTCCCTTGGCTGTGGTGATGCCGGAGTTGCGGGTAATCCTGGTGGAGCGTTCGGAGCGGAAGGTGGGATTCCTGAGGAAGGTTGTTGGTGCATTGGGATTGGAAAAGGTACGAATCGTCTGCGGGGAGTTTCCCAAGGTTGCCGAGGATTTCCGGCCTGGGGTGATTGCCGCAAGGGCCGTAGAGCGGCCGGCATTGGTTTTGGGGGCGATGGCAGGGTATCTGGAAAAGGGGGCCGTGTTCTTCTGTCAGGCGGGAGATCCGCGGGAACTGGTGCCGGAAATGTTCCACGTGGAACCCTCCGGGCCAAGGTTCCACGTGGAACATTGGGAAGATGATTGGTCCCGCGATGGTCTGCGTCGAGGCTCGCTCTACCTCGTCTCTCGAGCTGTCTCTACCCCTTCAAGCCCGTAAGGGTCACGCCCTGAATGAACTGCCGCTGCGCCAGGAAGAAGAGCGCCATCACCGGTAAGGTCATCAACACTGACGCTGCCATAAGGATTTCATGGGCATTAACGTTGGTCACTTGCAATGAGAACAGCCCAAGACTCAGGGGATACAACCGCTGATCGCTAAGATAAATCAGCGGTCCCATGAAGTCGTTCCATACACTCAGGAACGTAAAGATGCCGATGGTCGCCAAAGCTGGCTTGACCAGGGGCAGAATGATTCGCCAGAAGATGCCGAAGTAGCCACATCCATCGATCCGGGCGCTGTCCTCCAAATCCCGGGGAATTCCCAGCATGAATTGACGGAGCAGGAAGATGTAGAAGGCGCTTCCGAACCACGCCGTGATCCACAAGGGGCGAAGCGTGTTGTACCAACCGAGTTCTTTGAAGATAAGAAACACGGGGATCATGGTTACCTGCGGCGGAATCATGAGCGTCGCCAAAACGAGCACGAAGCAGAAGTCCCTGCCTGGCCACCGAAGCCGCGAGAAGGCGTAGGCCACGAGAGAGGACCCGATCATCTGCCCCAGGACATTCAACACGACGAGCACGAAGCTGTTCCAGGCATACGTGTCCACGGGCGCCAGACGCATGGCTTCCCGATAGTTCCGGGTGTACTTGTACCACGTCGTCAATACACGCGGCGCGTACTGATATTCCAACGAAATCCGAACCGTGTGGGGATCGGTGACATCCGAGGGACCCGTATCGCGAAGCCGGAGCCAGTTCTTGAGTTTGATCGAATCGTCGTCGGGGCTCGGAAACTGCCAGGTCAGGTCCTGCCACTGGTCCGATCCCGAAAAGGCGCTATCCATCGAGTCAAAGCGACGACCGCCTACTTCAACGGTTGCATGAATCGGGTGCCACGAGCGGTCACCCCGATTGCCAACGACGATCTTCCGGAAGTTTTCGACATCCATCTGAAGCGGCACTGTCGTCTGCAGCGTGAAAGACCGACTCTCCGCGAAGGAGTACTGAACCTCCTGGCCCGGGCGTAGCAGTCCCTGCTCCCGGCGAACGAGAAGCGCGTCGCCCTCCACCACCTTCCAATCAAAGCCGGTATCGCCAGTAGGCCGCTCGATACCCAGGTCCCAGCCGTGTAAGGTGACCGTCGATACCATGACCCGGCGGTAAACCGCATCAAACACCTCGCGGACCAGCGTCGGATCCACTTGCCCGGCGAAGTACGCCGCCGCGGTTTCGGTCGGATCCGCAAAGATTCCGTCAGGCGCGCGACGAACCAGGCGGCCGTAGATCCCCTCAGCCAATACTGGATGGGCCAGATGGGGCACTATGAAGTCCGGTAGCTCCGCCGCGCGTGATTCGGCAGCACTTGCGATCGCCTCAAGCGCGGCGGGTGTCACGCGTGCCCAGTCCTCATCGGTCACAAGGGCTGGCTGCACGGGATTTTCGTTGACGCGTAAGCCGAAATATGGCGAATCAACGACGCCATCGGGCACCTGAGGAATCCAACGCGGCGGGTACATTTCGTCGGGCACCTTGGCGCTGGTACTGAGCAACCAGATGAAGGGAAACGCGAAGAGCAGGGACCCGGCGAGCAGCGAAGCGTGCAGGGCCAGCCGTTTCGTCCCGCGTATGATAGCCCTCCGCATTGCTTCTACTCGCTCGACTCGTAGTGGACCCAGACCCGGCTCAGGCGAAGCTGAATAACGGTCAAGATCAGGATAATAGCGAAGAGCACCCAGGCCATGGCGGAGGCGTAGCCCATCTTCATATAGCGGAAAGCATTGTTGAAGAGGGCGTACACGTAGAAGAGAGTCGAATCGAGGGGGCCGCCACGGGTCATGATGTAGGCTTGGGTGAAGATCTGAAAGGTGCCGATGAGTCCCATGATGAGATTGAATAGAATGTAGGGACTCAGCATCGGCAGGGTCACGCTCCAGAACCGGCGGATGGGCCCGGCTCCATCAATCTCGGCGGCCTCGTAAAGGTGTCTGGGAATTCCTTTCAATCCCGCCAGCCAGATGATCATGCTGCCGCCGGCACCCCACACGAGCATGATGATGAGGGCCGGCTTCGCCAGGTCCTGATTCTGGAGCCAGGCGGGACCGGGAATGCCAACTGATCTCAAGACATTGTTCAACACACCTTCCTGTGGATTAAAAATCCAGAGCCAGAGGAGCGAGGCGGCCACGGCCGGCATGATGGCGGGCACATAGAAGATAGTGCGGTACGTGGCCATGCCGCGCGACTCGCGGCTAAGCAGCATGGCGATGGCCAGACCGGCGATCATGGTCAAGGGAATGGACAAGGCCATGAAGAGCGTGTTGTATAGGGATTTGTAGAACAGGGGATCGTTGGTAAACAGGTCGACGTAGTTGCGAAGCCCAACCCAGCGGGGCGGCGACAGCACGTCGTACTGGCAGAAGCTCATGACGAGCGAGAAGAAGATCGGCCCGCCGCCAAAGACGATGAAGCCGACGAACCACGGGGACGCGAAGGCATATCCTGCGCCGAACTCGCGCCGGAAATACCCTTTGGCCTGCGTACGGCGTGCCGCGACCCAGTAGACCGCGGCCGTGCACGTGAACAACAGGACGAGATATCCCACGATGATAGGCTGCCAACGCACGACCGGGTACTCGACCGGATTGTTCAGCCGATCCAGTTCTACCTGGACAACGGCCGCACCGCGATCCAACGCGATTTGCGCGTTCTCTACCGGATCGGGCGCGTATTGCTTGTAGATCCCCGACTCCATGGCGCGGACCTGCTCGTTCCAGAGCAATTGGCCGACCGGGGTAACGGGACGGAACCTGGAGAAGGGCATGGCCTCGACGAAGGTGCGCTTGGCGTCTTTGAATTTGTCTGCGACAGATGGATCACTATATAAATATTTCTCCATTGCCCATTCCGTGACGTCGCGCCGTCCGCTCATGGTGGGGATGTAGACGTTGCCTTGGGCGTTGCTGAGCTGTTTGCCCGCGTCGGCGCGGATCTCGAAGGCCCGCTGCGAGGCCAGGAACTTGATGAACTCCCAGGCTTCCCGCGGGTGTTTGCAGCCGCGGGGAATGACATAGGCGAAACCGCCGCACCAGCCAAGCCGTTGCTTGCCTTCCGGCGCGGGGGCGAGGGTCACGCCGACCCGCATATCACGACGGCGGTTTGCGATCTCCGTGAGGTAGAAGTCGCCGTCAATCTTCATGGCCACCTTGTCCGAAAGAAACGGATCGAGATCGCCGCCCATGGCGCTGGTCTGAAAGGCGATGACTTTCTCCGCGCCACCCATGATGTCGTAGAGTTCCGTCATGAAGGCGAGGGCCTCGACAATGCGCGGCTCGTTCAAGGTGCAGGTCCTGCCGTCGTCGCTCATGAACTGGGCGCCGTTCAACCAGCCGTAGATGTAAAGCCAGGAATTGCCGAAATTCGGGCTGTGCGGCAGAAATCCGATACGCAACAGGTTTCCTTTCGCATCGAAGGCGGTCAGGATCTCTGTGGCCGCGCGGAGTTGATCCCAGGTGCGCGGCGGGCCCGGTTTTGTGGGGTCGTTGGGGTCAATGCAACCCGCGGCGATGAGATCCGCCGCGTGCTTGTCGAGGAGATCCTGGTTGTAGAATAGGGCGCGGTTGTCCGTGTTTTCCGGGATGGCGTAGAGGGTACCCTGGTACTGGCTCTCCTCCCAGCACGCATCGAAGAACTGTTCCGGCCGCAGCGTGAAAGGATCGTCTGGCCGCTCGCGGAGATCGGCGTCGAGATACTCCTGTAAGGGGAGAAAGACACCGCGGGAAGCCCATTCACCCACGGCGAATCGATCGAACCAGACCACGTCGGGCGGATCACCTCCCGCCACCGCGCACATGAGACGCTGGGGATCGCCCTGGCGGTCGAGGGTGGCGCTCTGGCCCATGATCACTTTGATCGGTGGTTTGCCGTCGCTGCCGTCGTGAAGAACTTCGAACTGCTGGATGAGGTCGAGCGCGACGAGGACATCGTTCTCGAGGGCGAGATCGTTCCCCCAGTAATACAAGGTAACCGGCTCGGCCGCGAGTGCGCCTGCGCAAAGTATGGCGCAGACCCCTGCGGCGCGCAGCAGAATCCTGGCCCGTGCTCTAGCGCGACTCACGTGGTTGCCCCCCCGGAGTAGTCCAATGAATCAAACCACAGGGATCGCCGGGATTGCAAACGTGACAAGAGGGCGGACTTTCCAGTCCGCCATGGTGCAGGCAGATCGATCAAGGTTGGTATTCAAAGGCAGAACCCGCAGATGTTCAGGAACAGCAGAGACAGCAAGGACAGCAAGGACGGTGAAAGCAAATGGTCCCGACACCGAAGCGCTTTGGGACTTGGCGTGATATCACCGGGTTGCAGGCGACGCTTCGTCCTTGGTGTCTCTGTTGTCCCTGGTGTCTTTGACGATTCCGCACTTGGTCTTGTCGGCCTTGTCTTCAAACGGCGAAAGGCTCAAGACAATCATCTGCAAGTAGGCCGTTGTGGGCGTTGAATCGGAGTGCTTCGGGGAGCGGGTAGGAAAACCCGCTCTCCTTGTCAGGGAAACTCGGTGACGCCTTCCATGTGGGCCGGTTCGGAGAGCATCCAGAACGGGCCGCCGGTTTCCTGGGGATACATGCGGTACTCGACGTGGCCGTCCATAAAGAGCACGTTTCCACCGGTCCCGTGGTTGTACTCCTTGGTGGGGACGCCCATGTCCGTGCGGATAGTGTCCCACATGACGGCGATAGATGCGCGCTTCTTTTCCAGTTCGATGGGATCCGTGATTTCAGCGAAGACCAGGCGCTCGACGCCGTCCTGGAAGCGGTGCAACGTCAATTCTTCGCCGGTCGACGGCTTTGTGATGGTGTGGTCCTCGAAGCGGGACCGCAGGTTGATAGACGGGCCATCCAGACTGTCGAGGTACCGGCCAATAACAACCATGTCCTCCTTGGTCACCACGTCCGAAGGATCGATTGCGTAGCCCCAGTAGACATACGAAACGTCGCTGGTCTCGGGGTACTGGGCCAGACCCCGCACGGGATTGGGATCCGGCGCGTCCTGCCAGGTCCCGTGCACGGGCCGCATGAAGGAATCAATGGACACTTCGCCCTCGTACTCTTCGTCGGACAAGCAGAGGACAATCATGTGGTTCTTGAAATAGTCCGGGTACACCATGGCGCCGTCGAAACTACTCCAGCAGGGGCGGATCTCCGAATACTCGAGGTGGTAGGGGACCATCCGCGGAACCCACATGCCGTTGTTCTCGGCGGCGAACATTTTGTGGACCTGCGCGAGTTGCCGGAGGTTGTCGGCGCACTGTTTCCGGCGCACGCCTTCCTGAGTACGCGCCAGCACCGGCATGAGCAGCACGACCATCACCGTCAAGATGACGATGACGATCAGGAGTTCCACGAGTCCAAAACCAGTGTTACGTCGCAGCATGCTGTTCACCCGGCAGTTTGGAATCCTTGCAGCAGTTCCGATACCAGGTATTAGCCTACCATATCAGGCTCAGTTTGCAAGCCCCGCGGACACGTCCAGCGGTTCGCCCGCGTAGGCCTCCAATTGAGCACCCGAAACCGGAAGCGTGAACGGCGGTCCGTCGCCGACCTGAAGGAAGAAGCGATCCAGGTCAGACGGTGCGGAACTCGGTGGCGGCGTGCCCGGGGAGGGGTACAGCGCAAAGTAGGTCAGGCGGCCGTTCTCGAATCGATATTGGAAGTAGTAGTCAGCGGGATCCTTCAGGCCGCCTTCGTGGGCCGTGCCGCCCAGGGATTGCATTAATTCATCGGACAGATCGGCCAGCGCGTAGCGCGTACCTTTCAGATAGACCGCAACGTCGGGCAGGGGCGATTGGTCTGCGGGCGCACGCCACATGAAGGCGCGGTAGTACTGCGTGCCGAAGGCGCCGTCCGCCGTGCCGACGAAGGTCACCGCGCCAGGGTAGGTGGCGCGATACTGGGCAATGCCGCGAAACGCGATCCAACCGAGCACACCAAGGGCGGCGAGAATCCCGAGTCCGATCAGCGGTATGGCGAACCGTCGCATGGTTAGAACGATACACCAAAACGTCGTGTTGTGCGGCGTTCCTTGGGCGGCCGCGAATGTAGCGCAGGCGTCCCCGCCTGCTTTCCTGACAGTCTGGCCGATCGGCAAACGTGGCGCAGGCATCCTCTCCCGCATTCTTCCGGCAATCAGTCGGTCTTTCAAGCTTGCAGGCAAGGGTGCCTGCCCTACATGGTGAGTCGACGCCGCCGAGGCGCCGCAATGGCCCAACGGGCCTACGTACTCATAGCCCCGGTTTGGCCGCCGCGCAGCAAGGCCTAGCCGGGGTCAACGGTTGATCCCTCTTCGGGATTCTCTGAAAGAGATACATAGATTTGGCGAGGCTGTTCGACCCTTTCAGGGTCGGCGTGGGGGGGCGATGACCCCGGGTAGGCCCTCCCGTTGGTCGGGCCAATCACGCCTGCGGCGTGACTAT
>CAZWDH010000032.1:0-34533 GCA_964632865.1 uncultured Nitrospiraceae bacterium | reverse complement strand
CAAACTCAGCGGCCATGGCCGTCAATCCCGCGTCGGACAGGACGCGGTAGTACACGCCGGCGTCGTCCGCGGCCAGGATGGCGGGGACCAGGTGCAGGGCCTCCCACTCAGCCTCTTCCAAGCCGTGACCGGCAAAGAAATTTAGCCGCTGATACCAGGCGCTCTGGAGAATCGATTGCGGGTACTCGGCCTCCGGTAGCAATCCCAGTGGTACGGGCCGGACGAAGGATGCGGTACGGGCCGCCTTGAGATCGGGGGCGACGACTTTGCCGAGTTCATGAAGGCGTTCGACCGCGCGATGGGCGTAGAACTGGCCGACCAGCCGGGCGGCCTTGCCGTAGTCCGCGACCGCGCCTTCCGTATCGCCCCCGGATTCCTTAAGGCGCCCGCTTTCGAACAGGGCTTCAGCCGCCATCGCGCTGTTCGGATGGTGCGTGGCAAGCGCCTGATATGCCTTGATCGCCTCCCCCGGTTTCTTCTCACGCCGCAGGAGACGTCCGGACTCGATCCACGCGTCGTCGGCAAGCCGATGTTCGGGACAGGCCCGCGCGAGCTGTTGGTAGACGGCCACGGCGGCAATTTCCGAGCCGGAAGATGCCAGTTTCTCCCCGTACCACCAGAGGGCGCGCGCCGTGTCGTCGCTGCCGGGGTATTTTTCGGCGAGCCGGTCGAAGGCTGACTTGGCGGCGTCGTGCTGGCCGATGCCATACAAATCCCGCCCCAGATAGTGCAAGGCTGCGGCCGCCCACGGCGATTCGGGATAGTTTTCCGCCACTTCCCGGAGAATGATCCTGCCGCTGCCATCCTTTGCGCCCAGTTGAAGCCGGCCTTGAAGGTAGAGGCTTTGGGGCCGGTGGGCGCTGCCGTCCAGCAACAACCTCGGCGCCGCGGCGAGCAAGACTTTCTGCGCTTCGCGGTCCTCGCCGCTGTACAGGAACGCGTCGGCGGCGTCGAGCACCTGCTGGAGGTCGGGCGAATTCTTCAGGCGTTCGGCAGCCTCAAGGCGGCGGGAGCGGGTCCACGATTCCGAGAGTAGGGTCGCGCACAGATCGTACCCTTCTTCCTTGCGGGCTTCGGTCTTCGTCAGCATATCGACGAGCGCAATTCGGTAGGGCCACAGGTATCGCGCAGACACGGGCACGTCCAGCGCCTGTATCAACAGCGTGGCGGCATCGCCGGAGCGCCCGTTCCGGTCATAGCGCATGGCGAGTTCTTCCAGGGCCAGGCGTTGGGCGGCGCCGAGCGTGTCGTCTGTGGCAAGGAGTTCGAGCTGGGCGATGGCCTTCGCATCGTCTCCGGCCAGGCCGACGCAGCGCGCCCTGCGCACGAGCGCGTAGGACCGCAACAATCCTTCTTCCCCGGTCACGGCGTCGTAGTGGCGGACGGCATCGGCGTACCGGCCCTGCATTTCGGCCTCGCGGGCTTCGAGGTACGATTCGGCACCGGACAGGGAAGCCATATATACGGCGCCGGCGATCAGCGCGAAGGTCACGATGACGTTTCTCCCGGAGTATGGAAATGCATGTCAGCCCCGTGTGTCAGAACATCGCAAACGCGGCCCCTATTTCGGCGCGCGCACCGCTTTTCCAGAACTGGCCGACCGCCAGGCCGCCTCGGTGACTTCGATGGTCCGCAGGCCGCACTCGGCTGGCGCTTGCGGAACGTCTTTGCCCCGTATGACGTCGATGAAATTTGAATCAGGGTCTTTCGTATATTTCGGCAATTTCACTTGAACGGGTTTACCCATTTCATCCTGGTGGATCAGCCCGATTCCCTGCCGTAAGTATAGCGCGCCTTTGCTGCCGACGATGGAGTGGTCCTCATACCAGGCGGGGGCGTTGCCGATGATCGACATGCTGCCGAGCGCTCCGTTCCGGAACTTCATCGAGAGGGTCGCATTGATGTCGACTTCTCCGCCAAAGTTCTCCTGTTTCGCATAGACCTCGGCGACTTTGAGTCCGGTGACCCACATGATGATGTCGATGAGGTGGCTCCCGGAATCGTTCAATTGGCCGCCCCCGGAAAGGGCCAGGGTCTGCCGCCACATGCCTTTGGTGACCCGAAGCCATTCCTGGGACTGGATCGCCTGAACGAATTGAATCTCACCGAGCGCGCCCTTGGCGATCTGCTCGCGCATGTAGCGGAACTGGGGGTCGTAGTGCCGCTGGTAGGCGATCATCAGCACGCGGTTTACTTGTGCCGCCTTGCGAATCAGGGCTTTCGCGTGCTTGACGGTGCAGGTCAGCGGTTTCTCCGCGAGCACGTGGAGTCCCTTGCCCAGGCACGTGCTGATCTGCTCGTAGTGCAGCGTGTGGGGGCTCATGACGACGACGCCATCAAGATCCTCCCGCCGGATCATGTCGATGTAGTTTTCGTAACGAGGCAACCGCTCCGTTTCCGGAAACCGCGCAAACAAGCGCTGTAACGATGTCGCGCTGGGTTCCGTGAGGGCGACGACCGCGGCGCCTTTGACGGGACGCAGGCGCTCGTAATGAACCGCCGAGATTCCACCGGCGCCGATAAACCCGATACGCAATTGCGCACCCATAGCTTGCTTCTCCTTGCTTATGAGGATCCCCCTGGGGCGGAGCGCCACATGCTATCAACCGGCCCCGCGCGGTTCAAAGAGAAACGAGCGCGGCGCTGCGGCGGAAGAAAACGCGCACGCCGTACAACAGCACGAGCACGAGCACGGTAATGGCGATGCCGCGGGCGACGTACGAAACGAGCGGTCGGTAGATGAAATCAATCTCGCTGACTCCTTTCGGAGTGACGATGCCGCGATACAGTCCGTTCACGTTGAGAATCGGTTGGCGGACACCGTTGACGGTCACCGTCCACCCTTCCGCATAGGAATCCGAAAGAACGGTGATACCCGGCGCGGGAGCGTTCACGCGCACACGCACGTGTTCCGGGCTCAGATCCTCGACGGAACAGGTCGCGCTGGAGCGATCCGGCGATGTTGCCGTAGCGCTTCCTGTGGCGGTGGCCAGCGTTTCGATGCCGGGCGACAAGGCGTCGACCACGCATTCGCGCGCGGGATTGAAGGTGTCTTCGGTCAAGCGGTCTATGGCCGCCTGCACGCCAACGGTCACTTGGGCGGCGGGCACCCAATAGGCGCGGGGCAGCGCGTCCTCGTTGATGAACAGCCGGAGATCGTCGCGCGTCGGTGCTTCACGCAAGCGCGGACCGTCCGCCCCCCAGCCGCCGTTGTACAAGGGGCCCTGCGGCGACGCGAGTATGGCGCGCATCGCCATGTAGTTGAGTAATCGCGGTTTCGTGGAATCGTGCGTGATCGCTTTGCCGGTTGCCCGAATCAGGGGAGAGTCCGTGTCCCCAAGCTGACTCCACCAGATGGCTTCATCCTCCGTCAGCGGAAGCAAAGCGCCGCCGATGAGCCGTTGCGGGTAAAGGAACCCCATGTTCGACGTAAGGGATACGTCGAGGGCGCGCGCGGAGAACAACGCGCGCGACCCGAGACATTGTTCGCGCAGATCGTCCAGCGCGGCGGCGTGACGCAGATAGCAATCCGGCGCATCTTGTCGCGGATGGCGGTAGGTGTTCCGGCTGGCGAGGGTCAAATCGACCACCAGCAGAGCGGCAATCGCGATTCCGCAGACGGGCGCAAACACGCGGTAGCGAAACAATAGAAAGACCATCAATACTACGAGGAAGGGAATCACGTATTGGCGGATGTCCGCGCCGAAGGCAACGATAAGACCAACACTCAGCGCAACCACGACGGTGGCCGGCAACCAGATGGGGCGAGACCGAAAGGTATCGCGCGGCGTCAGGAGTCGATCGGCGCCCAGGGCCGCGAGCGTGGCGAGGCTGAAAGCCACAGGGTAGAGAAACGCGAGGTGGGGAAACCCGAGTGGCAGCCCCGAGGCGCCGGCGATCGCGGCCGCCGCCCCTGCGACAGCGGCGGCGAGAAAGAACAGCACATCGCGACGCCGGTGCCGATGGAACAACGCCGCGGGGATCAACAACAAGGTGACCGTGCCGACGTAGGCGATTCGAGGCAGGCTGTCTGAACTGGGCGTGAGCACTTGAACCAGGAACTCCCGCCATGAGACTGGCGCCTCGGCCGCAAGATTGAAACTCCAAAGGGACTGAAAAGGCGCATCGAGGCGTAACGCCCAATAGGCAGTCGGTAACCATTGGACCGACGAGACGCCGACGGCAACGAGCCCCATCAGCAGGGGGCCGCGAATGCGCCGGCGCAACGGGGGGATCTGGGGTTCGTCGGAACGGGGAAAAAGCGTCATCTGAATTCGATACGGGAGGATCAGACACAGGTAGGCCAGCACAAGCGCATAGGCGCCCGACAAAATCAGAAGGGCGCTTCCGAGTCCCGCGAGCATGGCCGTTCCGAAGTCGAAGCGATGCCCGTACTCGCGCACAGCCCACATGACGAAGGGGAACCAGACCATGGCCGAGGCCATCCACGGTCGGGACATGGCCGCGGCCGACGCGCCGCAGTAGGCGTATACGATTCCGCCAATCACGGCGGCCACGTACCCCACACCCGCGGCGCGCGCGAACAGGGCGAAGAAGAGGCCCATCAGAAAGAGGCACAGGAACGCGTGAACGGCAAGCGCCTGGGCGGTGGACAGGAACAGGAAGACGGCGTTCAAGGGCTGAAAAACGCCGAGGCGCGGGTCCGTCGTCAATGGCATGCCGCAACGCTGTTGTGCATTCCAGGCCGGAACGGAATCGCCCAGCCCGGGCAGGATCGTGATGCGTCTGTCGGCCTCTCCGCTCCCGCGCATGCGGCCAAAGGTGTAGTCGTAGGCCGGATAGACGTAGTGGTAAAGGTCACTGTTTTCGTAGGCATCCGTAACGCTTCCCTGCCGGGTCTCGGTGCCGTTCCAAAAGGTGGGACCCAGCACGATGAATATTCCCGCGATCAGGAACAAGGGAAGCAGCGCGTAACGGTAGTGTGGAGTGGGTTCAGTCACAGTGTGTTGCTTTCTTCCCTGCTGTCGATCGCGCTTCGACCGAAGGAAACCGCCGCGAGCTTGGCAGTTGCGCGCCGTATCCCGTCATGAGCCAAAGAATCGTACCACCTGTGGCGCGGGAAGTTCTAACGGCCCCAGGGAGTTGACAGTTCCGTAGGGCACCAAGAAACGATGGCTCGCGAATGTATTACAATGGGTGTACGTTGTGTGGACCGTTTGAGCGTTTCCAACTCGAGGATTGAAACACCAAGTGTACCGGAGCGTGGTTACGGCGTCCCATAGAGGCCTACTCAGTTTGGCCGGTATTGCCATCGTGCTGGCGGTGCTGGCACCAACTGGGTCTCTGGCGGAACGCGTGTTCTACATCGACTCAACGGGCACCGTGGAATCCTTTGACTCGGCAGCGCCTCCGGGCTGGGCGGCGATGCGGGCCGAGCATTCGACGCAGCGGAAGATCAATCAGATTACCTTCAACCTTACCTACAAGGACCAAACGGCGCGGTGGGGTTTGGGTAATAATGTCGGGTTCGATCACCCTACACTGGGAGTCGAACGGCGCGCGGTTGTGGATCGCGTGCTGGAGTATCTGGGTGACGTGCTCAACGAGTCGGGGCCTGCGGAATGCGACATCCAGTTCGATACTTCGGAAACCGACGGGAGCGGATTCCTGGCGACAGCCGGGCCGTTGTTCTTCGAGGAGCCTCACGGCTTCGGGAACGGGCTCGCGTTCCAACATATCACGACGGGGGTTGATCCCTCGCCGGACACGGCCGATATCGTTTGCCGGGTGGACTTTGGGTTTCCCTGGTACACGGACGCCGCGCCGCAGGTTCCGGAAAACCGGCTCGATCTCTTTACCGCGCTGCTCCACGAGTTGACCCATGGCTTGGGCCTCCTTTCGGTCTGCGACGAAGACGGGAGCAGCCTGCTGACGGGTGGGAATCCCGGAGTATATACGCGTTGGGACGAGTCCATGTCCACGGCGGGTGGTGCCGCCGTATTCAATACATCAACGGCGTTCGTCGGTCCGGTGGAGAACTTTCTCGGCATCGATGGCGGAATTCTCCTGCGTGGCGCCACGGTCGAGAACGTCTTCGGCGGAGGGGTTCCTATCTATACGCCGGAGACGTTCGTAGCGGGCAGCAGCCTGAGTCACCTGTCGCTGGAAGTACCCGGGACACATCTGATGAAACCCGTGCTGGACACGGGTGTCGCGATTCGCGAATACAGCCAATTGGAGGTGGCGTTGCTGCGTGACATCGGCTATGTGAATGCCTCCACGCCCGGTTCGCCTGCGGCAGGCTTTGCATCCTCGAGTTTCAGCATCGTCGAAACCAACGGAACCGCGGCGATCGTGGTCGAACTGGCCGAACCACCTGGTGTGGGGAAATCGGCGAGCGTCCGCTACGTGGCGCGCTCGGGTACCGCAACGGAGGGCGTGGATTTCATTCGCGTTTCTGGCGTGCTCGAGTTTGGACCCTTTGACGCGGTGAAGATGTTTCAAGTCCCCATAGTGGAAGACGGATTTCGGGAGCCGAGTGAAACCATCACGTTGAAACTTCGCAAGCCCAATGGAATGACGCTGCCAAAGGCCAATCGCAGCGCAACGCTGACCATCATCGACGACGACCTCTTGCCTCAAGCCGCGTTCGAATCGATGAGCGTTTCTGTTCCGGAAGGCGGCGGGGCGATCCAGGTTCCGGTGATCCTGACCGCACCCAACACGATGGCGGGCGCGTCGATCGCATGCGTCAGCATCTCGGGGAGCGCAACGGCGGGATCTGATTTCGGCGCCGTTGACGGCGTATTTGAATTCGGCCTTTCGCAGAACGTGCTTACGATCCAGGTTTCAGTTCTGGATGATACGAGGCATGAGGGAAACGAGGCGTTCTCCCTCGAGTTGTCAACTCCGAATGGCGTTGTCCTGTCGCCGGCCGCGCGATCCCTGACGATTGTTATCGAAGACGACGATGCGGATTCCGACGGAGATGGTCTGTCGGACGCCGACGAGATAAGCGGCGTCTTTGGCTACGTGACGAATCCCCACGCGCGCGACACGGATGGCGATTGGATCTCGGACTACGATGAGGTTTTCGGCGCCTTCGGCGTGCCCACCGATCCGACTCTGATCGATACGGATGGCGACGGCGTGGGAGACGGCAGCGAGATCTTCGCCGGCAGCGATCCGTCCGACTCGGATAGTGCTTCTTCGGTATCTGTTGTTGCCGTGCCGCGATTTTCGAGTCCTTTGGACTCACCTTGACGCGATCCCGGTGGCGCGGTAGTATCGTGGGCAGGACTTGCGTTCCTTCCTCCGGCACAGGGCAAATGGCGCCTCTACCCCGGCGGAAAACCGTATTGGGTTACGAGTTTTCATGGATGCTACCGACGTCTCCCTCATCATCACGGTTCGGAATCGCGCGGAGTTGCTTCCTCTCACTCTTTCCCATCTGGAGTTGCAGAGCCATCCCGCGGCGCGCTTCGAGCTGCTGATCGTTAACCTGGCAAGCACGGACAATACGCAGGAAATCCTCGATCGCTACGTAGCGGGCGCCCCGGTTCGTTCACGGAGCATTCTTGTGGAAAATGCGAATCGCGCGCTGGCGCGAAACCGGGCGGTTCAGGAAGCCAAGGGCCGCTGGGTGCTATTCCTTGACGACCATCTCCTCGCGGAACCCGGCCTGGTGGAAAGCCACGTGCGGGCACAAGAACGCCACGGAGGAGGTGCGGCCGTCGTGGGCGCGATTCGCCATCACCCGCAAATCGCCGCCAACACCCTCACGCGCGATTATTCCATGTTTCGGGGTGGCGGCTTCCTGAAGGGTCAACCGTTGAGCTTTATCGATTGGCGCGCCTGGAACCTCAGTCTCCCCCGTACCGCGGTATTGGAAACCGGCGGCTTTGACGAGTCCTTCCTACACTCGGGTCTCGAAGATATCGAACTTGCATGGCGGTTGGAAGAACAGGGCCTTCGCGGATTTTATGGCGATGACGCGACAGCGTACCTCTGGTGTCCGGTGTCACAAGAGGATGAACGCCGCCGGTACTATGCCGAGGGGTACTCACTTCGCATGCTGCTGGACAAGACCCATGCCGATGTGATCCGAAACCGGCTGCTCCGTCCGTATCAAAGCGGATTGAACGGGCCTGAACGGGTGCTGATATCGATCTATCGAAGGCTGTGCGGCGCGCTGGCGCCCGATACCGGATGTTTCCGGTTCATGTTCCGTCGAGTGCTCGTCCACAGCTTCCTGAAAGGATACGAGGACGCGGCCGCCGGCTACCCGCCGTCAACCCTCGCAAACTAAACTCACGCGCGCCTCAAATTACTAAACCGCCGTCTGAAACAGGTATTATACGGCGCGCCTTGTCTGTTCCGGGGTTCCAGAGCGCATCCTGATTCCCTTGCCTACCGCGGCGGGTCGGCGTTCGTTAAGACACCTTGGCAGGCGACAACGGCAGGACAGCTCGACAACAACCAGTGGACCATTGTGATTCGAATCATCCATACTTCAGACCTCCATCTCGACGCGTGTTACGCGGAGGAGCGTCTTCCGGCCGCTTTCGGCAATCGCCGCCGTCAGAGCCTTCGCGATGTCTTGAAGCGGATCCTTGATCGCGCTGTGGAATGGCCGGCCGATGCGGTGCTGATCGCGGGCGATCTCTTTGAGGTTGAACGCATCAGCCGGGACACCGTTGCTTTTCTGCAGTCGGCGTTTGAAAACCTTGGGTCCATACCCGTTTTCATCGGCCCCGGAAATCACGACCCATTTGTAACCAGCTCCCCCTATCGGACGGAAACCTGGCCGTCAAATGTAATCATTTTTTCGGAACCTGCGTGGAAACGCGTAGACCTTGAAGGCATTCCAATGTCGGTTCACGGCTTTGCTTTTGACGGTCTGGACATTTCCCGAAACCCATTCGGTACGCTCCAGCTTCCACCGGATGATGGCCGCATTCACGTGGCTCTGGGTCATGGATCCGAGATGGGTTCCATCCCGCCGGGAAAGGACGCTTATGCACCGTTTCGCGCGTCCGACGCGACGCCGCCGGGTCTGCGCTATTTGGCGCTGGGCCATTTTCATGGCTACAAACAGGTGTCCGGACCCTATGACGCAACGGTTGTCTACTCGGGAGCGCCCGAAGGCCACGGGTTCGGCGAAACCGGCGAACGATGCTTCCTCGAAGTGGAAATCGATGAGAAGGAAGTCCGGGTTCGACCGGTAACCGGGAACCGCACCGTGTACCTGACGTTCTCCGTGGATTGTTCCGAATTCACGAACTCTCAACAGATCATCGACGCCATACGCGAACACCCGAAGCCGAATGGCCTTGCCGTGGTGGCGCGCGTCACCTTGACGGGAAACAACAGCCCCGAGTGGCGCCATGAAATCGCCGCCATCCGCGATGCCTTGGCGGGGCACTTTGACTTCGTGGACCTCGTAGACACCACGGTGGAACTCGAGGATTATCTCTTTCTCGCCCGCGAACACACGAGCCTGGGCGCCTTCATTGCCATGTTGAATGCGGAACTCGAAGACACGTCTGACCTCGAACGACGGCGGATGCTGTTGCGCGCCCGCGAGGTCGGTCTGGCCGCGTATCGCGGGCGGGATCTCGCCATCGAAGGCGCGGAGGGCGAGTAGCGGTGCGTCTCAAGCAACTCTGGCTGGACGGATATGGCCGATTTACGGACCGCGCGATCGAGCTTGCGCCGGGCCTACAGGTAATCCTGGGACCGAACGAGCAGGGCAAGACCACCGTGCGCTGCTTCGTCGGCGACATGTTGTATGGGCAGAAGAGAAGCGCGCAGCAACGCTTGTACGATGACTCGAACGAGTTGCGCCGCCCCTGGTCGGAAGCAGACACCTACGGCGGCCGCATCGTTTATGAGCTGGATGGCGGCCGGGAGATCGAGGTCCAACGGAACTTCGACCGGAAGAGAGAGTCCGTGTCGGTTTTCGACCGCACGCACGGACGCGATATCACCGCAGAATTCGAGCGCCTTCGGAACCGGGAACCCAACTTTGCCGAACAACACCTCGGTTTGTCGAAGGCGGTCTATCTCAACGCCGCGACGATTGGCCATCTGACGCTGGACGATTTGGGAGATGAGGATGCACTGACGCAGATTCGCGAACGAATCCTTGCCCTGGCCGACTCGTCTGAAGAAACCGGATCGGCCGACGTCGCGCTGAAACGGCTCGCCGACCGTATTGTAAAGATCGGGAGACCGGCAGCCCACTCCAAACGGCCGTTGCCAATAGCCCAAGCCCGCCTTCGAAGCCTGGAAGATGAACTGCGCATCGCACAGGTTCGGCGGGGAGAATTGCGGACGCTGGAAGCGCGGCGGCTTGCCGTGCTGGAGCAACGCGACGCCGTTGCGGAGCGCCGGGCGGAGCTGGAAGAAGAACTGGCACAACTGGAGCGCAGGAAACGGGCAGAACGCCTTGAAGAAGCGACGCGCCTGGCCACCGCCATCGACCGGGCTACGCAGGAATGCTTTGCCCTCAGCGCGGTGCGGGATTTTCCCCTTGAAGCGAACGGCGATGTGCAACGCACCGCCAACGCGGTCAGCACCATCCGTGCACAGGTTGAACGCACGCGCAAGGAGCGCGAAGATCTCCTGCATCAACTTCGCGAAGAACGGGACCGGCTCGGGCCTTTGGCCGACGAAGCGTTCGCCGAAATCTCGGAGGAGACCGAATCGGAGCTGGCGGAACACGAAAGCGTCATCGCCCGACTTCAAGAGCGTCTGGAAGCGATTGACCGCGAACTCCAGAAGGCGCAGTCGCGGCTGACCGAAGCGCGCACCGACATGGATCGCCTGCCTGATTTTGCCCAGGTGGGTTCCGACCCGGTGGAATGGCTGACACAATTAGCCGCTTCGTTTCGCATTGCGCAACAAGTTCGTGACGACGAACGCCGGCAACTTGCCGAGTTGAACGAAACAACCGGTCTATTGCGCACATCGCTTGACCGGCCGAAGCAGGTTTTTGCCAAGTTCACCGATTTCCCTGCCGAAAGCCGCGAGTACGCGGTGCATGCGCGGCTGTTCGAAGAACAATCTGCGACATTGAATAAGCGGCTGGATCACTTGCGCCAGCAAGCTGAGGAGAGCGCAGACCGCGCCCCCGGTGCGCGGGCCGCGACCATTGCATTCGGAGCCGCGTTAATTGGCCTTTTGGCTGCGGCCTATTTCACCGGAAACATTTTTGTTTACGTTCCGGCGTCCATTTGCGCCATCGCATTGGTCTCCCTGGCGATCTTGTGGGGCTTCAGCCGGGCCGCGTCACGCACGGTCGAGCGGGAGTTGCTCCATACGCAGGAAGAGATTCACAACATAGAAGATGCCTGGGCCGCACGCCGGCACGCCATGGATCAAGCCGTCCGCGAAGCGGGCTTCGATTCCGTCCGGGAGTTAGATGCGTCATACGAGCAGTACGTTCAGGATCTGGCAGAGTTGCGCGTATCCGAGGCGCGATTGCGCGCGCAACACACCACCGTGCAGGAAGAAGAAGAGCAGGTGCTGAAACTCTTCGAGCGCCTGCGCCACACCTTCGAGAAACTGGGCGAACCTATCAACGAGGAAGGTGACGTTCCGGCGGCCGCGACCCGCGCCATCGCCCGCTATCAGGAGTACCGCGACGCGAAACGGCGCATGACGGAAAGCCGCGAGCGGCCAGCCGAACTAGAAACCCAACGGCAACAAATTGCCGAGGAACTCGACGCGCGCCGGCGCGAGGAAGTCACGCTCTCGCTCGACGTGCGGCGAATCCTGCGTGAAGCCGGGTATCGGGATGAGAGCCGGCATACGAGCGCACTAAGCGCCCTTCGCGCGTATCGGATTCGCACGGCTCAAGCCCGGCAGAAACGGGGCCGTGTGGACGTGCTGCGGGAACGCGCGGATTCGATCGACGTGCGGTTGACCGCAGAGGAAGAGGAGCTCGCGGCGCTGGAAGAGACACTTGCGGAACAACTCGCGGCAGGCAACGTGGATTCACTTGAAGCATGGCAGGAAACGGCCGATAAAGCGAAGGCGTATCGGGACGCGTGGGACTCGCGGTCGGTCCTCGAGGAGAAGCTCTCGGTCGTGCTGCGCGGGGAGTCATTGGAGTCGCTACGGCAGCGCGTGGAGCAGGACGGTAAAGGCCAGTCGAACGTCACGCGAGACGAGGACGACGTGAAAGCCGGCTTGCGGACGGTGATCATCGAGTTGGAGGATCTGTCGAAGCAGGAGCACGACCTGCACATCCAGATCACACGCTTGGCCGCCGGCATTCGGTCACTGAACGAGATTGAAGAGGAACTAAGCGAGGTACAATCGCGCGTGCAGTCCCTGCAGCGCGAGATGGAAGCGGCTTCCTACGCCGCGGCGCTCATTGAGGAAGTCGCGCGGGATCGACACGCGCGCATCGCACCCGGTCTCGCGGACCTCGCGGGATCCTACCTTGCGGAAATCACGGGGGGGGCCTACTCAGAACTGCGCATTAGCCGGGAGCTTCGAATTACCATTCGTATCCCCCAGACCGAGCGCCTGAACGACGATCCCGAGCGGCGGTTGAGCAAAGGCACGGTGGATCAGATCTACCTTGCCCTCCGCCTCGCGTTGGTGCGGACGCTCAGCGAAGGCGGGGAAAGTATACCGTTGCTGCTCGACGATCCCTTTGCCAACTATGACGACGCGCGCCTGCACCGCGCGCTTGAACTGCTGTGCCGAATCGGCGAGTCGCACCAGGTACTACTCTTCACGTGCCGGGAGGACGTCGCGCGAACAGCAGAGACGCTGCAGGTGCCGGTACTGCGCCTCTGACGGCACACGAAACCGCGACTCATCCAAGGATGGCTTGAACGATGTTTCGGAGGTCTTCCCGGCGGAAGGGTTTCTGCAGAAATCCGGCAAACCCGCGCGTGGAGAAGCGCTCGGAGAGTTCTTGTTCGCTGTAACCGCTGGTCAGCACAATGGGAACATCGGCACGGATGGCATGCAGGGCGTCAAACGTTGCCTCACCATCCATCCCGGGCATGGTCAGGTCCAGCAAGACGCAGGCAAATTCACCGCCTCGTTCCCGGAATCGTTCCACCGCTTGCTCGCCGTTGCTTGCTGCGACAACCTCCAATCCCTGTTGCTCCAGCATGCGCGCCATGACCGAGCGCACCGCGTCTTCGTCGTCGACCAGAAGTACCGTGCCCTCATAGGTGCAATTCCGGGCATCGTGGACTTGCGCACGAGACACCAAAGACGGCGCTTGCGTCGCGGGCAGGAACACGCTGAATACGGTGCCCTGACCCGGAGTGGAGCTGACTTCAATCGTCCCGCCGTGGCCGCGCACAATCCCGAGCACGGCTGCCAGTCCCAGGCCACGACCGGTGAACTTGGTCGTGAAGAAGGGTTCAAAAACGCGTGCAACGGTCTCCGGTTCCATGCCGGTACCGGTATCAGTAACTTCCAACACTACGTAATCGCCCGCTCCCGGCGCTTCACCTGTAAGGGATCCGGCGAAATCCTCCTGCGAGCAATGGACGCCGGCCGTACTGATGGCGATGGTGCCGACGTTGTCCTCCAGGGCGTCCGACGCGTTCGTGATCAGGTTCATGACGATCTGGCGCAATTGGGTTGCGTCGGCCTCCACGAGAGGGAGTGGTTCGCTTAGGTTGAATCGCAGGACCGCGCTTTTCGAAATGGAGACTTCAAGCAAGTGGGCCATTTCGCGGATGATCTCGTTCACATTTACGAGTTCGACAATAAACTTGCCTTTACCGGAGTAGGCAAGCATCTGACGGCTCAGGTCGGAAGCCCGTTGCGCCGCCTTCATGACGTCCTGCAGGTACGAAACGGCCGGTGAGCGCGGCGGCAGTTCAGAAACGGCGAGGTCAGCGTTGCCGAGAATGCCGACAAGCAAGTTATTGAAATCGTGGGCGATTCCGCCCGCGAGCACGCCGAGGCTCTCCAGCTTCTGGGCATGTTGCATCTGGCCCTCGAGTTTACGGCGCGCTTCGTCGGCGCGATTGTGTTCGGTGATGTCGGTGAAGGTAGCCACGGCGGCGATTACCTCCCCGTCGGCGCTTCTTACCGGCGCGGAACTGACGAGTATGTCGTAATAGGAGCCGTCGCTCCGCACAATGCGGGCTTCTTGACCGCGGTACTCTTCGCCGCGAAGGGCTGTCGGTATAGACCAAGCCTCAGGAGGGATCTCGTTCCCGGCGGTGTCGTAGGCGGTGCCCCATACGGATGGTGAGAGATCTCCGTCAAGCTGGTCATCAGGAACCCGAGCAATGCGCCGGGCGGCTTCATTGACGAACACGATCTTGCCGTTGCTATCGCAGACCACGATGGCGTCCGCCGCCTGTTGCATGATGGTTTCCATCAGGCCCCGTTGCTTGGCGAGTTCGTCCTCGGCTTCCTTGCGTTGCGTGATGTCCTCGACGACAAACAGCAGACGTGGGACGGTCGCCGAGGCGCCGTCGATCGGCGCAATCGTCGCGAGTACCGTCTCCCACCGATCATTGATGAACCGCCGGCTTTCAAACCGGACGGATCGGTTCTCAGCGATGGAACGCCGGTAATTCGCCAACCAGGAATTGACCTCGCCGGGGTCGAAGCCCAACTCCGAGGCGATGCACCCCGCCACGCTCGTCACATCCCGACCAATGGCCTCGGCAAACGCCTGGTTTACGTTCAAAAAGCGGACGTCATCGTCCTCGATCTCCACCACACCCATCCGAAATGGCGAGCTATTGAAGAACGTGCGGAGCAGGTTTTCGCTTTCCCGGACCGCGTCCTCGGCCCTGCGCCGTTCAGTAATGTCTTCAACCATACCGATGCCAAAGGCGGGTCGTCCGGATTCGTCGCGTACGATGGTTCCGGTAAGACTACCCCACACGATCGCGCCGTCTTTGCGCACATAGCGCTTGTCCATCTGGTAGGAATTGTGGGAACCGTGGCGCAGGGATTCCGCCAATGCCAGGTCGGCTTCGAGATCGTCGGGATGGGTAATGCCTTCGAATCCCAGCGCGATGATTTCGTCTTTTGAATACCCGAGCATCCGTATAAGCGCATCGTTGCAATCGACGATCGTGAAATCCGAGTCGACGATAACCACACCGAGGCCCGCGTGCTCAAACACGGCCCGAAACCGGGCATCGCTTTCGCGAAGGGCGTTGGTGAGCCGCGTACGCTCATCCAGTTCCTCAGACAACTGTCGGTTGGAGGCCTCAAGTTCGGCGGTTCGCTCCTGGACCTGACTTTCCAGGGAACGGGTCCGCTCGAGGGCTTCGCGGCGATCCTGCTCTTCCTGGGGAAGCCAGCGGCGCAGCAGGATCCAGATAATCAGCAGACCGGCAAGCAGGTTGAGGCCCTTGGGGAAGATGACCAACTCAGGGCGCTCCAGGGTGTCGCGTATATGCGGCGGAAGGAATTCCATGACGGCCGCATAGCGAAGTCCGAAGAACACGCTTTCAAAGAAGGTGCTGAGCGCGGCGATGCCAAGGATTACGAAAAGCGTGTAAAGGAGTTTGTGGTGGAGCGACCTGCCGGCAAGGCGGCGCAGATAGAAAACCAGGATGTATCCCCACACGACGACAAGCATGCCGTAGACTGCGGGAGTGAGATACTGGAAAAGCCCCATCTGTGCTCGCGCATGCGGCGTTCCCGACGTCGTCCACTTGCACGACGAGGCTACGTCGCTCGGTTATACCGATACCTTTATACCACGGAGACGATTTTCCGTACAGCTTCGAGCTGCTGTGGATGGGGAGGCGGTCAGTCCGCAACGGATTCGGCAAGAATTTGCTCGTATGCCCGCCGCGCCACGTCGTAAGCCTCCCGTGCCGTCTCGCGCTCTTCTTCCCGTATAGCGGTCGACTTCATCTCCCAACACCGGTCCACGGCCGCCCGGCACCATTCGGCGCTGCGTTTGCTCGCACGGACGGGTTTGCCGTCCACGATCACAAAGACGGGGTTCGTATGGCTGCTGGGGAGAATCCGCAGGGAGACCCAACTGGAGTGTTCGATGGGATAATCGAAGGCGATCTCCTGGAGATTCCCGTCGGCTTCGATCTCCTGTTGCGCAACGGATTGCCCGTTTACGATAAGTTCAACCGGGACCTTCCGGGATGTACCGATGCGCGCCCGTTCGATATGCCAATAGGGGGATTTGTTGGGCGCCAACCCGGCGAGGATCTTTCCGGTCTCGTCCTGTTCTTCCGGCAAGTACGCGGCGACGCGGGCCGTTACGGCGACCGTCTTCTTTTGATTCAACTGCAGTTCGCTGCCGTCGATACCCATCCCGGCGTCATCGACTTTGAAATCCAGAATGTGCGATTTGCCATCGGAAACGTAATTGGCCCCTTCCTTAATCTTCTGCATGTACGCGTCGAAGTCCAGTTCGCCGTCCATCGGCGCGTAGCTTCGGGCCAGCCCCACGCGCTCGTCGTAGATGCAAGGAAAATCGGTTTCGCCGCTGATACGCGTGCGGAATCCGCAGTTGAGCACGTGGTACCAGATATTGAGTTCCCAAGGGTACGGTGTGTCGCCCGCGCTGATGAAATCGCAGGCGTCGTGAACGGCCGTCACGATGTATTCGTTCGCGCCGATGCCGTCAAACTTGGCCATCACGTAGTTGGGCAGTTCGAAGGTCTCTTCCAGAGGCTCCAGGCCCCAGCCGGAGTGCGAATAGCCGACGACCGCGCCTTGGGACTGGCCCCATTGCAGCACGGGCAGGGTCCAGCTTGGCCACTCCTCAATTTTCGTGGTGTTGGGATAGTCGTCCTCCGTGAGGCGCAGGAGGCAAAGGTGCCCCGCGTGGCTGGAAGGAAAGCCTGACACCTCGACGTCATAGCGCATAAGGTTTGTCGGCGTGGACAGCGCGTTCACCGCGCCGTCGAAAAAGGTCTTCTGGTGATACCAGCATGGACCCCAAGACAAGACGCAGGCGATGTTGAGATCCTCGCCGAGGGATTGGCGCATCATCGCTTCGGGCGTGACACCGGCCTCCGGGCTTTCGTAATGGGAACAGCCGCCGCCGTGGACATGGTGGTCCGCGCTGTACCAACCCATGTCGGCGAGATGGATCCAGCGTTTCAGCTCGAAGGTATGCTCGCATTCAGCGGCGTCTTGCGGAACCGTAATGGTCGTCGTTTGCGGCAAGTACTCAGGTCCGCGCGTGTACTCGACGTGGTATTCGCCCGGCGGCAGGTACACATATTCGCCATCGGCGCGGTAGATTTGTGGTTGGAAGTAGAAGTCCGGGAACTCGTCGACATCCGCCACGCGACGCGACGGCAAGGGGTAGACGCCGGTGAAGCGCTGCATGGCGGTCAGCATGGTTCCGGTCGGCGGCGTCTCGGCGTTCCGAATGCGGTAGTCCGGCTTGGGCGCGTTTGGATTGTCCTTGTCCGGGTTGACGCGATCGATGCCGTCGGTGATGACAAAGGACGCCATTGCCGGTTGACCATCGTGGTCTTTTACGCGAAACACGAACTTCACGGCCGGCTTGCAGTCGAAGAGCACATCCATGTGGTCGCGGTACCCGATGTCCTGCGTACCCTGCCCTACGTTGAACCCGATCTGCGCTTCGCGCGGGCCACGCTCTTTCGTGTAGGCCTGGAGCACGACGTACTCGAGTGGCAATCCGGACAATTCGGCGTTGAGCGGGCGCCGCTGGTACATTTTCAGTTCGAGAAAACGCCACGCCAATTCGCCCGGGCTGATGGCGTTCTCCGGTTTCGGTTCGGGTGCGCCGGAGGAACGATGGAGCGCCGGAGCCGCGTTGGGACTTTCCACGTTCACGGCCGCGCGCGTGCCGGATTCGTTGTGCACCTTGATGAGAAAGGTGCTCCAGCCATTCTGGATAAGTTCCGCGTCGGCCGGTCCACGATGTACTTTCACCCGCATCTCCGGATTGATGTGCATCAGGGCCAGGCAATAGGGATCTAAAATCTGCTGGATTTGTTCGGTCAGCGCCTCGGTATGGGGTTCGGCGCGGAGCGCTTCCAGGCGCGCCTTGTCTTCCTCGGTAAGGTGGCTCCCGAGAAACGACAGTGCTTCGCTCAACCGCAACGTGTGCGCCAGCAGCGGCTGCGGTACAACGTTCCGCACGAGGTACAGGTCCTCGGCCCCACTCCAGCTCGCCGTCCCCAGCAGCAATGCCACACACCAACAGACAGATCGAGTACGCACCATGGTTCGCTCCCTTGCAGCAGGTTTCCTTGCGGAAATGACAGGAGGCAGTATACGGGGTAAGGACGGATTTGCAAAGAGGGCAAGCGATTGCCGATTTCGGACTGCGGACTGTAGATTGACGAGGCCCCTTACACAGCCGTCGCAGGCAGGCCAGGCCACCGTCTTACCGCCTGTGTCCGTCCGTGTAAGTCCGTGTACGTCCGTGCAGTTTTGGCCGCTGCCCCACACAACCACAAACAGGCGGCGTTGGGTGAGCGCCGCCTGTCGTGCCCGCAGAGTGTTTGCGAGGTTTGGGTGAGGATATGGATTCGGAGATCTGGCTAGTTTCGATCCCCCGTCAAGGTCTGGGCCGCCACCACGAGACTGATGAACTCCGCCCGCCGGCCGTCGGGGTCATACCCGTTCGCGCCTTCGGCAACTTCACGGACTTTGGCAAAGGTCAAGGAGTCGGGGACGGGGCTCAACACGACCGTGTTGATACCGAGCATGCGTGTCCCATCTTCATTGACGAAAGTCATGGCATGGCTCGCGGGATGCCGCAACAGCATCCCAAACCCGGCAACCGCCACAGCCCACCGGTAGTCGCGCGAGGATTGGTCGTAGCCTTCGCCGCGATCCACGACCGGCACTTCGAACTTCCGGCTCGCGTCGCCTTCGGGTTCCTTGTAGCGAATCTTCACGGTCATGGTCTCCGGATTGAATTCGCCGGATTGCTGTGGCGCCGGCGCGGGATTGGGTTGGTATTTCAAGTCATCCACACCACGCCCGGAGGTGGTCGAGACACCTACGGGCACCAGTTCGTACAGCGCCGTCACGCTCTCGCCCGACCCCATTTCGCCGGCGTCTTTGCGGTCGTTACTAAAATCGGCGGCGGCGAGGGCGCGGTTCTCGTAGCCGATGAGCCGATAGGCGGACACGTGCTGCGGGTTGAATTCGACCTGCACCTTCACGTCTTTGGCGACGGTCGCGAGCGTGCCGTCTACCTGCGCGCAGAGTACGCGCGTCGCTTCGTTGTAGTTGTCGATGTAATGATAGGCGCCGTTGCCCTTATCGGCCATGGCTTCAAGCCGGTCATCCTTCAAGTTGCCTTCGCCAAAACCGAGCACGGTCAGGAAGACGCCGGTCGCGGCAGAGCCGCGAATTAGCTCGACCAACCGGTCGTTGTCAGTCTCGCCCACGTTGAAATCACCGTCGGTCGCGAGAATCACCCGGTTGATGCTCCTGCTGACGACATTCTGCGACGCGATGGAGTAGGCCAGTTCCACACCGCCCGCGCCGTTGGTGGACCCCTCGGCATGCAGCGCGTTGATCGCCGTTTCGATGGTGGTCCGGTCGCCCACGGTCGTAGGAGACAACGCGATACTAGCCGCGTCGCGATAGGTGACGATGGCTACGCGGTCATGCGGGAGCAGCCGCCGCGTCAAAGCTTTCATGGATTCTTTCAGCAAGGGCAGTTTGTTGGAATCCTTCATGGAACCCGACACGTCAATCAGAAACACCAGGTTCGCGGGTCCCCGATCGTCCATGGGCACTTCGCGGGCCTTCAACGCGATCCGCGCGAGCCGATGCTGCGTCTCCCATACGCACTGCGCGATCTCGACGTCAACCGAAATCGGGTCTTCCCCACGCGGCGTCGCGTACTCGTAATCAAAGTAGTTGATCATCTCTTCAATGCGAACCGCATCCGGCGGCGGGAGTTGGCCTTGCGTCAAAAACCGGCGCACGTTCGCGTAAGACGCTGTGTCTACGTCAACCGAAAAAGTCGACAACGGCTCCTGCGACACCTGCGTGAAGGGTTTCGGCGAGATAGGCGCGTAGGATTCCGCTCCAGGTGAGCTTCGGTATGAATAGCGGTTATCCTTGTCGTCCGCGTCGACATACGCTTGGTAGATGCGGACTTCTTCGCCGTAACTTGCGCCTTTGTCACGTCCGGTTAGATAGTTCGACCGGAAATCTTCGCCCCAGGTATCGTAACGGTCCATTTCAATGAAATGATCGGTGCCCGGGTCCGAAAAGTTCCGGCTCAACCTGGAAGCGTCTTGTTCGGTCCAGATACCGTTGCTGGTGACGTCCGTTCCAGCTTGCCCGGCATCCGGCGCATTAACGCCACGCATCTCATACCCTACCTCCGGACGTTTTCCACTGAAACCGGTGCCGCCACCGCCGCCCAAGCCCATGTTGCCATCGCCGCCTCCGCCGAAGCTTCCGCCACCGCCGCCGAAGCCGCCACCTCCAAACCCTGGCGTGGAAAATTGGTTCTCGGCTTCGGTGCCATCCAACGTGGCCAAGTCGTGCGCTTTGGTCCCATCGGGCCGGGTGTAGAAGGGAACCGATTCCAGCGTCCCATCGCCGTCGATGTCGTAGGCCATGATTTGGGATTGTTGGTCCTGCCCTTCCACGACGGGCGACATGGACGCGTCGGCGGACAGCGCGTCATCCATTGCGGCTCGGTTCTCAAGGAGCTCGGGAAGGCGCTTGTTTTGATCTTCGAAATCCGCTTTCACATTCAGCCGCGTTCGCTGTTCCACAAAGCGCGGCACCGGCTGGTCCGCGGGCGGGCGTTCCGGAAGCGGCTCTGAGGCTCCAAGATGGGATTGGTAGAGCTCAACATCCTCAGGCGCTCCCGGCGCGGGCGCGGTTGCGGGAACTCCACCTGTGTCTCCTGTTGCGGCCGTAGCGGACTTGCGGACCGCCGAAGGATCGATCCTGTAGCCGGCATAGTAATTCTCGCGCACGCGTATCTCGCCGCCTACCGTCACGTTCTGAAGGTTGGACGGCCGCGGCTCGTTGTCGTTCGGTTGCGCGGGCGCGACGGACAACTGCGAGATCCGGGCCACCTCTTCAGGTCCGGACCGGGCGTCTCCCCCATCTCCGGGGGCATCCATCCAATTGCTTCTTTCAAAACTTGCGGGGGCCGATTCCGCTGACGAGAACTCCCCGGCTTGACGTTGCTGGACCAGACTTACGTGCATTGCGCCGTCGTGGGATGGAGAGGGTGCATCAGCGGCACGCCAAACGCCGTACGCACCCAGCACCGCCGTCACGCATGCCGCAAATGCCACGATGCGCGCTGCCCGCCAGAAGCTCCGGGCAGACGAAACACGCGGGGGCGCGGAACTTGTGCTCGCGTCGATGATGGCCTGCCGTTGTTCCCCGATCAGTTCAAACCCGTCATCTTTGGGGAACGCTTGGAATGCCGCTTCCGCCGCGGCGGTGATCTCGTTGACCCGTTCGGTCAATACCGGGTCGGCATCCACGATTGCCGCGACGGCATCGCGCTCATCACCCTCCAGTTCGCCCAGGGCGAAGGCGGTGAGTCGCGGGTCTTCGTTGTTCACTTGCATCGGATGATTCCTCTATTGCGTCCGGACCCAGCCGAGGCACGAAGGACCGCTGCGAGAGATGAAAAGAACATCCCCCTTGATCCCCCTTCAAAGGGGGGACCGCTCACAACGCTTCGCGTTGTGCAGAGATACCTCAAAGTCGCCCCTGGTCCAACCTGCCGCACATTCCCCCAGAAACCGCCTTGCGCAAACTCCCCCTTTGAAGGGGGATCAAGGGGGATGTTCTTCGGAGTTGCCATCGTGCCGGTATATCCTTGTGACGCTGTTTAGCGAGTTTTCAATTGTCTAGTTTTCGTGCGCCGCATCCACGTGGGCGCGGAGCCGTTCACACACGTCGGACATGGCCGCGTGGATGTGGTAACTCACAGTCGACAAGGGGAGCCCCGTCGCCGCGCTGATTTCGCGGTAGGTCAGCCCATCGCGAAACTTCAACTGAAAGACTTCCTGCCGATGTTCCGGCATGGAAGCCACGGCCTCCAAGATGAGCCGCTGCGTCTCGTTGGCCTGCGCCTGGGCGCTCGGCCACGGGGCAGGACTCTCGACGGCCTCGGCCTGTCCGTCCTGAAGCGGTTCCGAACGGGCGTCTTTCTTGCGCACATCCAGCGCCCGGTTACGGCACACGGTGTACAACCACCCGGCCAACCGCCCGTTCAATCGGTTTGCATCCGCTTGGCACAGCTTCAGAAAGGTGTCCTGGACGACGTCGCGCGCCGTCTCCAAGTCGCCTGTAAACCGGTACGCATAGGCGATGAGCGGCCGCTCAAATCGATGCAACGCCGAGCGTATCCAGTCCGGACCGTCGTTTGAGATCTCGTTCATTCGGCATCCCCGGGGATTGCTTCTGTCTCATATAACGACGGAGAGGGGGATTTGTGCAACACGGTTGGAGAGGATTATGGACGGTATGGACAAGCTATTGTGGGTGATAGCGATTTCGTCGTCCATAGCGTCCATAGGCTGGCTCATATCGCCCCGGAGAAAAAGAGAGGCCGTCGCCCCGGTGCAAAGGGCGACGGCGGAGGTGGGATTATGAGGGCACGCGGCTTGGCCGCGTATTGAGGGTGGATTTAGCTGGGCACGATGACCCAGGTGGTCGCATACACCACGAAACCCAAGGCCACATACTTCGGCTGGAGGGAACGGTAAGCGACTTTAAGCCCGCGTACGCGGGTGAGATACCACGCCGTAACAAGTGACTTCGTCTGGATTCCGCTGGTCATTGCTCGTTGATCTCCCGTCGTTAAGCTTGCGCATCGTGGCATCACAGCTCCCGTCGACGGTCTCCTAATCCCGCGACGGTCAATTATTGACAAAGCAATGTCCGTGCCAAGTTGCGGATTCAATAAAATCTCTAGTATTGGGCGGAGTTAGCTTGACAAAGTAGGCCTGATTGCGTTCGAGCAGGCTTCCGATTTGTACAATTTTGTCAATAATTTAATCGAATGTTCGTTTTTGTGCGCGTATAAAGGCGCGCGGGTGGGATAGCTACTGCTGTTGTGACTGAAGGTAGCGCAATGCGCGCGCGGCAAATTCGCGCTCGCTTTCGTAGGTCAGGTTGGTGCAGAGCGGCTGCAGGCCCGGCGCCCAGACGGCCCGGAAGAGGGCCTCCTCGGAATCAGGATGCACGTCTTGGGGACGGCATTCGGAACCGCGGAGCCGCATGAGGAAGTAGTGTTCGTCGCGAACGTAGCGGGTATTCTTGAACGTGTATTCGCTTCGCGCCATTCCAAGATCGGCAAGGATCTCAAGGTCGCAGTACCCGGATTCCTCACAGGTCTCGCGAATGGCGGCCTGCTCGTCGGTTTCGCCTTCGTCTACGTGCCCCTTGGGAAGTCGAACCTCGTGGACGGTCTTCCCGTCCCTCTCGACACTGCGCTCAAGCGTCAGCACTCGCCCCTGGGAGTCCAGTACGATACCGCCTGCCGCCAGATAGTGTTTCGTCTTCACGTGGTTGTGCCGTTGCCTCTACGCGGGGTCAAGGGGCGGGGGAGACTTTGTACACGGACGCTGTGTAGGTTTGATTGTTCGCATTGGAGACCATTCCGGCGCAAAGATAGGTGCCGTCAGGCTGCGGGCGCGCGACGCCATAGGCATCCAGGACGGAACTCCCCCATTCCACACCGATCTGCTCCGCTTCATACTGTTCTTCATTGCCGGCGGGAACGCGGCCACGGAGTTGGACAGCACGTCCCAATTCCGCGACGAAGTAGATGGCGTCTTCTTCGGTCCGTACGAGCGCGCTGCCGACCACGCGCGATCCATCTGAAGAACGAATGACATATCTCCCATCGAGCCCTTCCGACGCGATATCGGCAGGAACGGTTGAGGCGGCTTCCTCGTCCGTAATGGGATTGTCGCGGAGTTCAGCCACCATGGAGTCGTAGAGGGAAGCATCTCTCCCAGACCAGAAACGATCGGGATCGATGGATTCGGTCGTTTGTGTCGTGGAAATGCGGCGGGTAAGCCATTCTTCAATATTGCCGTTGTACACATTGATGGCGGCCCATAGGATGGCCAACAGACCGAAGACGACCAACAACCCCGTCAGGACGCGGCGCGGCCGGTCGGAGATGTGGACGACTTCGATGCCCTCGTCGGCGGCGAGGCGACGCATCCGCTGGTCCCGCAGATTGTTGCCGCATGTCTTGCAGAGCAAAGTCCCTGCAGGGTTGACCGTACTGCATTGTTCGCAGACGGCGTCGGCATCGATATGCTCAAAGGTATCCTCAGACCCCGATCGCTGCTCTTGCATGTTGGACGCGCACCTCCCGGATTGATTTTGGCATAGTCCGGACCTTGTGTCCAGCGTTTTTGCAGGGAGGCGCCGTTAACGCGTGGCGCATGGAGAGTCAGGCCGGATCTACAGTAATGAGCGGACGCAAGCTTTCGAGGGTTTTCGGCCCGATTCCGTGAACGTTGTCGAGGTCGTCCACGCTGCTGAAGGGCTGTGTACTGCGATACTTGATGATCTCTTGTGCCTTCACGGAGCCTATCCCCGGTAGGGTCTCCAGATCTTCTTGCGACGCTGTATTGATGTTGATCAATCCGTTTGCACTGGAATCGGTATCCACGTTGCTCGGCGATTGCGGCGAGCTGACGCTACGCGTCCCCATCGGCGTCTGGCCACGGCCCCATCCGGAAATCGTATATTCCGGCGGGTTGACGACCACGTTGCGCGGCGCCCCCTTGACCACGAGCCGGCCGCCGTCGGTGGAGGAATACGCCCCTGCGGGGATCGTCAGCGTGCTACCGTCCAGGAGGGTGGCAGCCATGTTGATATCACTCGTGTCTGCTTCGTCGAGTAGTCCGCCGGCCTCGTCAACTAGGTCCTGAACGCGCGCGCCACGGTCCATGGTGTAGACGCCCGGCATGGCGATAGCACCGGAAATGGCGACGGCGACCTTGCTCGGTGGTGGCGGACCCTCTTCCGGGCTTGGGGGCTGAACCGTTGCCTCGATCGGGGCCGGCGGGTGCGGCGGCGCCGTGTACGGGGGCGCGACCGTTTCGGTGTCAGCAGGGGGCGCTATCGCAACCGGTGCTTCCAGTTCAGGAGAATGCCGGGTGAATGCAATGACCAGACAACCGACGACAATCGCCGATCCAAGCCCGGCCAGTATAAATTGCTCTTTCGACGTAAGCAGACGGCTAAGGTTGCCCGATAGCACCTAAGGGTCCTCCCGCAAAGACCCGGGGGTTCTAGTCACCCCGCACAGTGTGCGTTATACCCAACGCGGGGCACGGGCGTCAAGCGGATCAGGCTGGAGCCCGGAGACCGGAGGCTGGAGCCCGGAGACCGGAGGCTGGAGACCGGAGACCGGAGGCTGGAGACCGGAGACCGGAGGCTGGAGACCGGAGACCGGAGGCTGGAGACCGGAGGCTGGAGGCGGGAGGCGGGAGGGCACGGGGGCGCGGTCAGGATGCGGGTAGCGCGATACCTTACCGCGTGACCGTCTCTAGATGCTGAAAATTGGACCTAATACCCGTTGTCAGCCGGCGCATCCTTCCCCTCCCGCCTCCGGTCTCCGGCCTCCGGCCTCCCGCCTGATCTACGATAACCTGCTCTTGTATTCTTCGTAGCCGAAACGCCTGACTACGCGACCCCGGTGAGTCTCAGGGTTGTACAAAGCGATGGACGGGAGGGGTACGCCGTTGAAGGTGGTGTTCTTCACCATGGTGTAGTGGGCCATGTCGAGAAAGACGAGGCGGTCGCCCGGTTTGAGGGGGCGTTTGAATGAGTAGTCGCCAATCACGTCGCCCGCGAGGCAGGTCAGGCCGCCGAGACGATAGGTGTAAGGCAGTTTGCGGGGCTTGTCGCCCCCGATAATCTCGGGTCGATACGGCATCTCCAGCACGTCGGGCATGTGAGCCGTGGCGGACGTATCGAGAATGGCGATATCCATGCCGTTGTTAAACACGTCGAGCACGGTCGTCACGAGCACGCCGGTATTCAGCGCGATGGCTTCGCCAGGTTCGAGATAGACTTTGACGTTGTAGCGTTGGCTGAACCGGGTCACCAATTCGATCAACAAATCGACGTTGTAGTCGGGCCGCGTGATGTGGTGGCCGCCGCCGAAATTGATCCATTCCATCTGATCGAGAAACTTGCCGAACTTCTCTTCCACCGCTTTCAGGGTCCGATCGAGGGCGTCGCTGTTTAGTTCACAGAGCGTGTGGAAATGTAAGCCCGAGATTCCGACGAGCGATTGTCCTTCAAACATGGCGCGGGTCATCCCCAGCCGGGAACAGGGCGCGCAGGGGTCGTAGAGTTTGACCGACACTTCCGAGTGTTCGGGATTGATGCGCAGTCCGCAGGCCACGCGTTTCTCGCTGTTCTCGATCGTCGGTTGAAAGCGCTGCCACTGCGTGAAGGAGTTGAAGGTGATGTGATCGGCCAACTTGATCAATTCCGGCATCTCGTCGTCGCTGTAAGCCGGCGCGTAGACGTGCACTTCGCCGCCGAACTCCTCGCGGCCCAGCCGCGCTTCGTTGACGGAACTGGCTGTCGTGCCACGCAAGTACTCTTTCACGATGGGAAAGGCGCTCCACATGGCAAAGCCCTTGAGCGCGAGAATAATCGTGCACTGGGCCGCGTCCTGCACCTTCGCGAGGATTTCCAGATTGCGCCGCAACGCGCCCTCGTCCACCACGTAACAAGGCGTGGGCACTCCGGTGAGATCGAGATTCGGGTAGGTCATAGTTACATCGGTTTCTCGACCCACGGCAGGCCGTGGATGTTGAGTTTCTCCATAAAGGGCGCGGGATCGAATTCCTCGACGTTGAACACCCCTTGGCCGCGCCATTTGCCGGTCAGCATCATCATGGCGCCAATCATGGCGGGTACGCCGGTGGTATACGAGATGGCCTGGGCCTTTACCTCCCGATAGCACTCGGCGTGGTCGCAGACGTTGTAGATGAACATCTTCTTCGCCTTGCCGTCTTTCACGCCTTCGATGAGGCAGCCGATGCAGGTCTTGCCCGTGTAGTTCTCCGCCAGCGATGCGGGGTCCGGCAACAACGCTTTCAGGAATTTGATGGGCACAATTTCGCGGCCCTCGAACATGACGGGATCGATGCGGGTCATGCCCACGTTCTGCAGCACGCGCAAATGCGTCAGGTACTGCTCACCGAATGTCATCCAGAATCGGATGCGCTTCAGCCCATTGATGTTCTTGATCAAGGACTCCAGTTCCTCGTGATAGAGCAAGTACGCGCGTTTCACGCCGCATTCGGGAAAGTCGAAGTCCATGGAGACCGACATGGGATCGATCTCCTTCCATTCGCCCTCTTCCCAGTACTTGCCGCGCTGGGTGATTTCGCGGATGTTGATCTCCGGATTGAAGTTCGTCGCGAAGGGATGGCCGTGATCGCCGGCGTTGCAGTCGAGGATGTCGATAGTATGGATCTCGTCGAAGTGCTCTTTCTGAGCGTGGGCGCAGAAGATGTTTGTCACGCCGGGATCGAATCCACAGCCCAGCAGGGCCATGATGCCCTTTTCGCGGAAGCGCTCCTGGTAGGCCCACTGCCATTTGTACTCGAACTTGGCTTCGTCGGGGGGCTCGTAATTGGCCGTGTCGAGGTAGTCGACACCCGTCTCCAGGCACGCGTCCATGATTGGCAGATCCTGGTAGGGCAACGCCACATTCAGTACCAGGTTGGGCTTCACCTTGTTGATGAGCGCGACCATCTCGGGAACGTTGTCGGCGTCGACTTGGGCGATCTCAATGGGACGCTCGATCTGTTTTTGAATCTTCTCGCAACGAGATAGGGTCCGGCTGGCCAGTACGATTTCCGAAAACACTTCGGGAACCTGAGCGCACTTGTGGGCAACCACGCCACCAACGCCTCCGGCCCCGACGATCAACACCTTGCTCATGCAATCCGCTCCTTGTTGGGATTTGACGTTGCGAAGCAGGTAGGTTGTTGCAACGTTTGCCCTGCCTCGCCCGTTGAATACGGGCGATCATAGCAGATGGGCACGGACGGTCGCATATGGACCCGTCCGCCTCGCGTACTGCGAGGAGGCTGTACCGCTCAGCCGGTTGGTGGCAGGGTCATTCCCGGTCCAGGACGTGTCGAATCTTGGCGGTCAAATCGAGGACAGAGAACGGTTTTGCGATGAAATCATATGCCGATTCGTGTACGCCAACGCTTCCGATCACGTCCCCGGCGTACCCCGACATGTAGAGCACGCGAATTCCGGGGACAATCTTCCGGATTCGCTCGCTCAATTCTCTCCCGTTCATGGACGGCATGACCACATCCGTCAACAGCATCTGTATTTCGTCGCGCCGGTCGGCAGCGACGGTCATGGCCTGCTCGGCGGAGGAGGCAACCAGCACCGTGTACCCTTGATGGATCAACAGCCGCTGGACCAACTGAAGTAGCCGTTCCTCATCTTCGACTAGGAGTATTGTCTCCGTACCTTTTTCAGTCGCCGATCGTGGGTTCTCGGTTTCCGATTCCAGGGCGCCGTCGTGGCGGGGGAAGACGGCGTGCAACGTGGTCCCCCGGCCGACCTTGCTGTCGACCCCGATGTAGCCGCCGTTCTGCCGGACGATCCCGTAGACCGTCGATAAGCCGAGGCCCGTGCCCTTTCCGAGTTCCTTCGTCGTAAAGAATGGCTCGAAAATCCGGTCCCGGACCTCCTCAGACATCCCCGCGCCGCTGTCGGAAACGGAAAGAAGAACGTACTCGCCGTCCGCGGCGCCCCCGTAGGCGGAAGCATTCTCGCGGTCAATGCATACATTGCCTGTTGCTACCGTCACGGTACCCGTGTCCGAGATCGCGTCGCGCGCGTTTACGGCCAGATTGGCCAGGATTTGATCGACCTGCGCAGGGTCAATGTAAATGGGCCAAAGATCCGGAGCGGGACTGAACTCGAGCCGGATACGTTCGCCGATGATGCGGCGCAACATCTTCTGGTGCTGTTCGAGCACTTGGTTGAGGTTCACGACTTTAGGGGCAATGGTCTGCTTGCGGGAGAACGCGAGAAGTTGCCGGGTGAGATCGGCGGATCGCTGTGCGGCGCTCCGGATTCCTTCAAGATCCTGCCTCAATGGATCATCCAGGTTCAGTCGGTTCAGTGCATCTTCCGCGCACCCCAGGATTACGACCAGCATGTTGTTGAAATCATGGGCCACGCCGCCCGCCAGCCGACCCACCACGTCCATCCGCTGCGAGTGACGCAGTTCCGATTCCGCCAGTTCCCGCTCTTCCTCCGCCCGCTTCCGGTCCGTGATATCCTCCACCATGCCGATGGCAAACTGGGGCTTCCCGGCAGGATTGTGCACCGCCGTTAATGTCAGGCGCCCCCAGATTACGGTGCCGTCCTTGCGGATATAGCGCTTTTCGACGCAGTAGCCAGAGTTTCCGCCTTCCAGCATCTCCACGAACCGCGATTTTTCGCGTTCGTAGTCATCGGGATGAGTCACCTTTCGACCGTGCATGCCGCACAGTTCCGGCATCTGATAGCCGAGCAAGTGAACAAGTTTCTCATTGGCCCGTACAATCCGCCCGGTCGGATCGACCATGGCCATACCGATACCGGCTTGTTCGAAGAGTGCGCGAAAGGTCGTTTCGCTTTCGTGCAGCGCCTGCTCCACCCTTTTCTGGTCGGTAATGTCCGCGATGTAGCCGTGCCACAGCACGCTTCCGTCTTCGAGGCGCTCCGGTACCGCGTCGCCTCGAAGCCAACGTTCGCCACGGGAAGGCAGCGACACCCGGTAATCGCATTTCCACGGGGCCAGCGCTTCGAAGGACTTGATGATTGAAGCCCGAACCCGCGCTTCGTCGTCCCGGTGCAACCGTTCAAAAACGATGGAGCAGTCGGTGACCACGTCCTGCGGCGCCACTTCGTAGATCTCATGTATGCGCTGACTTGCGAAGGGAAAACAGGAGCGGCCATCGGGGTAGTAGCGATACTGATACAGCATGCCCGGCACGCGTGTGGCGAGACTCTCCAGCAGAGGACGGACGGCGTCACACCGTGCATTTGCTTCATGCACCGCAGCGGCTATCTCCGCGGCGAGCGCGTACTCCGTCTCTTGGGAGAAGTTGCCGCTCGACTGCGCCTGCCGGGAAATCTCTTCGTCGAGCACACCTTGGGCTGCGCGTTCGCGGGATCCAGACTGACAACCAAGATTCCACTCGTCCCCGTACTCGAAGGCAGACTCGTGATCCTTCGCCCTGTCTCGCCCCATCATGTGGTCCCCCTATTTTCGGAGTTCACAGATTGAACCCCGAATGGCGCTGAAAATGTCTAGTTAGCGCCCACTGAGACGGCAATGGATGCTCGTCTCCCCCTTTTCGGATTCCTACTATTAAGAAACCCGTAATCCGGGCAAACCTCGATCTTTACGCTCTCACCTTATTATAACAAAAGATGTCCGTTCCGTATAGAGTTTGCGGAGAACTGATGGAACACAACTACACACAAGTCACCAAAAAATAGCGACTTACATTAACGAATTGAAAGCGATCAGGCTTTCGATGTCATGTTGGGGCGATTCTAGCGGGGGCACGTTTCGATCAAGGCCGGCAATGCTATCGACGACGGCTGCCGGACTTTGTGCTGGTACAAACGGCTGACCGGGGTCTCTTCAAGGTTTATTTCGATGGTCGTGGCACCGGATTCCATCGCGATCCGTGGCAAGTCAGCGGCGGGATAAACAACTCCCGAGGTCCCGACGCTCACCAGGAGGTCGCACTTCTGCAAGGCCCGGATGGCCCGCTCGATATTTCCAGGATCGAGCATGTCGCCGAACCAGACGATGTCGGGCCGCCAATAGGCGCCACACGCGCATCGGCGCGGATCGATGGGCACCTGGTCGTTGGGGACCACGAGGTCTTCGTCTTCGCAGCGGACCCGCCAGAGGCTCCCGTGCAACTCGATGACGTTCGTGGTGCCCGCGCGCTGGTGGAGGCCGTCGATGTTTTGCGTGATGATGACGGTCTCGGGCTTGGCGCGTTGCACGTCCGCGATGGCGCGGTGACCCGCGTTCGGTTCGCAGGCCGCCACTTTCTCGCGCCGCTTGTCGTGGAAGTCCCAGACTTTTTCGGGGTCGCGAAGAAAGGCCTGCTGGCAAGCGAAGTCTTCGTAGTTGTACTCGGCCCACACCCCGCCGTGTCCCCGGTAGGTCGGTATCCCGCTTTCGGCGGACAACCCCGCGCCGGTGAAAAAAACGATGCGGTGAAAATCGCGCAAATCTAACTTCAACTCATCCATGGACGTACTCCTGTCCAACGGTTTCAATCGGCCTGGCCGCCCAACACGTCTTCGGTGGCGGACAGAAGGTATAGGGGAGCATTACGAATCTCAAGCCCATCGTTGGTAATGGCGAGTGGGTCCCCCATGAGGTCGAATGCCGTTGCGCCTTTCGGGACGGGCAGCCATGCGGGGCCGGACGGCTCTTTTTGCCAGATGACCGCGATAGTCTCCCCGTTCCGCACGAATGTGCAGGTCACGGTTCCCGCGTCTGTCTCAGACCTTCCCGTTGATTCGGAGCCATCAAGCAGGTAGGCGCAAACCGCGTAGGCGGCCGCGTGAGGTTTCAATTGGCCGTTGTATTCAAACCAGGTGTACCGGCTAGGTTGGTTACTGCCCGCCCCTTCCCACGGCGACCAATAGTAATAGACCTTCTCCGCGCCACCGGCGAGGAGATTGACCATCGCTTTCACGGAGACGATTGCGGCTTCGTCCGCCGTGAATGATGGCGCGCCCGGATTGCGGGAATAGGGATTGTCGACGGCAGGGAGGATTTGGGAATGCCAACTGTGGGTATATCCGCCGATGCCTTCGGTCATCCATAACGGCCGGGGGTGAGCGTCAAGCTCGAGTTGGTCCCGGAGGCGCTGCGTCCGCTCGTTGGCATCCTCGCCCGTACTCGTGTAGACGTGATAGCTGAAGGCGTCGCACGCGTCACGAATTCCGTGGTCCAATGCGGCCCGGTTGAATTCCGTCACACCTTCCCAGGTACACAAACCGAGAACGCGGGCTTTCGGATTTACCGATCGCGCCGCGGTATAGGCCGCGTTGCAGAGGGCGGCGTAGCTTTCGCCGCTGAATCCGGCAAAGCCGTGGCCGTAGGGCTCGTTCCAGACTTCCCACGTATCGACGATTCCCGCGTAATGGGCGGTCGTGGCCTCCACGTATCCAGACCAGGCGTCCAGATCCGTGGGCGCGACCCACGCGCCGGTCGCCTGTGGCGGGTCGAGCATCCATCCGGGAACCCGACCCAGTACGCCAAGAACTTCCAGCCCGGCTTCATGGGCCAGCGCAACGGTAGCGTCATGCCAGGCGTACGCGCCTTTCTCGGGTTCGACGCCGTCCCAGGTGAGGATTCGTTCCACGTCGTGGAGACGTACCCAACCAGCGCCGAGCCGCTTGGCAACGCCCAGTTGCCACGGTTCCAGTTTCACGTGCTGGCCGAACCGGGAATCGGGATTGCGCACCGGATTCCGCACCGGAGGTACGACGGTGATCATGCATTCGTCCTGGATAGCCTCGTCGCGCGCGATGCGATACCGAAGGCTGCCGCGCGCGGGGGCGGTCGACTGGTAAGGCACCTCCGTGAGGTCGGGCGGCCATGTCTGCGTATCGAGAGGGGAACCAAAGACAGGACGTCCCCAGAAGTCCGCCGCAGTCACGCGGAGGTTCGCGGCGATATCCGCTTCCGTCGCATTGAATGCGCGAATGCGGTACCGGATTGGTTCTTCCCACGAAAACAGGCCGTCCACCGGTACTGGCTCGATCGCCACTTCCAATGGTAGGCGTGGCGCGTACGGACGCGGATCCTCTTCCTCGAACTGCACGGCGTCGATAAAGACGCGCCCTTCCGAAGGCCCTTCCGCGCTTATCTTGATGGCGTACGCGTTGGCCGGTCCTTCTTGCGTCACGCCCATGACATGAACGCGCGTCCACTCGCGCGCAGGAATCTGGTGACGGGCCTCGACCCGATGGGGACCGGCATGGTCGGGAACGTAACCGTTTTCAAACTGTAGCGTGACGACGCATCCCTCTTGCTCGGCATAGCACCATACGGACAGCGAATGGGTCTGATGAGGCCGCACGGCCACGAACCTGCCCACGAGCGACGTTTCGCGGGCCTCAGCAATTTCGAGCGCGATGCTGAGTTGTCCGTGTTTCGCGCGTTCGCTCGTCACTGCCGCGCGTTGTTCCTCGGGAAGCAAGGGCGGCACGGACCAACCGTGGGCAAGGCCCAATTCGAAACTGCTGTTTCCCAGGAGATTGCCGTCCAAAGGAGGCAGTGCGTCGATCCAATTGGGCGGTACGGGTTCGGACTCGTAAGCGAGGTGCCGTTGGATGGTGTCGTCGGTCACGCCGGTAACGTCGTACAATGCGATATCGTCAAACGCGATCCCGTCGCCCGCCTTCGCCGCGTCGATGAGCCATCGCAAGCGGACGAGCCGCTTTCCCTCCAACTCTTCCAGGAGCCACGCCTCTTTCGACCAGCGGGCGACGTAGGGATTGGACTCGGTATGCCGCAGCGTCCGGCACGCGCCGGTCCACTCCGACGTGAAGGCTTGTAAGGTGATGCGCGGCGCGCGGTCGCGCGTGCGTTCACCGAAGCGCTTGATCCAGGCGACGAGCAAGAACCTGCGCGGCGCCGTGTCCGTGACAATGTCCAAAGGTGGTAATGAAAGCGCATAACCTGGAGCGGCATTGGACCGCGTTATTCGCGCCGCCCCGGGTCCGGCATGACCTTGCTGTATCCACTCCACTTCGCCGCTCGCCTCAGATTTCGCGTCGATAAGTCCAGCATGGAGATGAAGAGGCAATGGCCGGTCGGTAGTCGCGAAAGACTCGCTAAACAGAGGTTGAAGTCCCGGTGGGTCCGCGCGAAGGCCCACGGCCACCAAGACCAGTACGGCGAAACGGGCGCAATACGGCAAATGAATCCCCTCAGGGTTTCCCTTCCAGCTTCTGTCCGGCATAGTAGCCCATGTCGACGCCTTTGCGCGATTTGACGGCGTAGGTGATCTGGCCGGTGTGGTAGGAGAAGTGCTCGACCACGTGGACGAGGATGCTGAGGCCGGATTCCTGGTAAATCTGCACGGGGCGTATGTCGAGCAAGGAAGCGGAATCGACGGCGTCGAGCGCGCGGCGCACATCGGCTTCGATAGTGTCGAGACGGCGGAACAGTTCGTCGCGGGGAATGGGACCGCGTTCTTCGAATTCCTTGGAACGTTCGCGGCGGTCGGGTTCGCCGCCGAGTCCGGAGCAGATCCACTGCCGCGCGTTGCCGCAGAGATGGATCACGAGATTGCCGATGCTGACGGTTTCGGCGTTGGGGCGAAACCAGATTTCGTCGTCCGTGAGTTGGTCCAGGCATTTGCGGATTCGGGGAATGGACTCGTCGAAAAGCCGGCGGTTGGTTTCATCGATGAGGGCTTGGCCCCAGGATTGGTCTGACATGTGGTGGTCCTTTCTGTGCGGCGCGGCCAGGCGACATTTCAGGGACAGCAGTGACAACAAGGACAACAAGGACAACAAGGACAACAAGGACAACAAGGACAACAAGGACAA
>CAZWDH010000031.1:8874-34812 GCA_964632865.1 uncultured Nitrospiraceae bacterium | reverse complement strand
ACTTCCCGCGCGGCGTGGCGCACACCTATGCCCGTGTGGGCGAGGCGCCGGGGCGTCTGTTGATCCTGACGAACCCGGGAGGGTACGAGGCCTTCTTCCGGGAGGTGGACGCCTTGGGCGGAGTCCCGGACATTGCCGCGGTGGAGGCGGCTGCCGCGAAGCACGGGGTCGAGTTCGTAGGTCCGCCGCTCGGGTCTTCGTAGATTGGACTGATCGGACCGATCCGAGCGATAGCTCACCGCTGACACCGACAGGCCCGGCTCTGGAATACACCAGCGCGGCGGCATTTTTCGCACTCCGCAGGCTTTATGGTAGTATGTTGAATCAATCTGGCGCACTTGGCGCTCCTGCGAATCTGGTTTTTCTCAAACGACGGAGTACATCATGATCGTACGACGGATCGTCCTCTATCCGTTTTCCCTTTGCCTGCTATTGAACGTCTTGCTCGTAAGTGGTTGTGGTGGGCCCAGCGAACCCGCTGGCGACACGCCACCGGCAGATCCCGCACAGGACGGGCAAGCCGCAAGTATCGACGAGGGAGAAGCGGTCAACGGCGACTGGGTGATCAACCGGTTTTCGGTGGAGCCGCAGATCTTGAACCCGCTGCTTGATACGTCTGACGCCTACACGTTCCGGATTACGGAAGACATATTCGATTCGCTGTTGGACATGAACAAGGACACCTTCGAACTGGAGCCCATGCTTGCCGAGCGTTACGAGGTGTCCGAGGATCATCTCACCTACACCTTCTACATGCGGAAGGAGGCGAAGTTCTCCGACGGAACGCCGGTCACGGCGAAGGATGTGAAATTCACGTTTGATGCAATCCAGAATACACAAAACGAGACGGCGGATATCCGGAACTATTATCAGGACGTGACGAACGTCGAGTTGATTGATGACTACACGATCAGGTTTACGTGCAGCAAGCCGTACTATCGCCATGCGGTGATGCTGTCGGGTATGCCCGTCTACCCGGCCCACGTCTATGGCGAAGGCGATTTCAACACCGGCTCCTTCAACCGGCATCCGGTGGGATCGGGGCCGTACGTGTTTGAAACGTGGGACACGAACCAGCAGATCGTGCTGGCGCGCAATCCGAACTTCTGGGATTCCAGCCGCGCGGCCCATCCGGACAAGCTGGTGTACAAGTTCATCACGGACGACAACGCGGCGTTCCAGGTGATGCAGCGGCAGGAAATCGACGTGATGGGGCTCACACCGGAACAGTGGGAGAATCAGGCGTCCAGCCCCCAATTCGAGGCCAAGTTCAACAAGCACACCTATTGGGGCCGCACCGGCTACGCCGCGAGCTATGGGTATATCGGCTGGAACCTGCGGAAGCCTAAGTTTGCGGACAAGCGCGTGCGGCAGGCGCTCACCATGCTGCTGGACCGGGAGGAGATCCTCGCAACCGTACTTTACGGTTTAGGGAAAGTCGTGACCGGGCCGACCGATCTGAGCAGTCCTGAATACGATCAAACGATCGAGCCGTGGCCCTTCGATCCGGAACGCGCGAAGGCCTTGCTCGACGAAGCGGGATGGGTGGACTCTGACGCGGATGGCGTGCGTGACAAGGACGGCGAGAAGCTGGCTTTCGAGTTCATGTTCCCGCCTGGCAGCACGGAAATGTCGACGATGGCCACCGTGTATCAGGAGGAGCTGAAGCGCGCTGGCATTCAGATGAACATTCGCAACATCGAATGGGCGACGTTCATTGAAAACCTGACGAAGCGCGAGTTTGACGCGGTGACGCTGTCCTGGGCAATTCCGCCGAACAGCGACCCTTACCAGATCTGGCATTCGACTCAGACGGAAAAAGGGTCGAATTACCCCGGTTACAAGAACCCGGAGATCGACCAACTGCTGGAGGATATTCGGCTCGAGTTTGATCGTGACAAACGCATCCCCATGTTTCATCGGGTGCATGAGATTCTTCACGAAGATCAGCCCTACATCTTCTTGTGGAGTTTGAAGGCCCTGGCGGCTGTGGATAAACGGTTCCGCGGGGTTCATGTGTACCGCCTGGGGCTTGACGTGTCCGAGTGGTGGGTGCCGTTGGCAGATCAACGTTATCCGTAGTTTCGATGCGTAGTGTAGTTGAAGAGATTTGGATGCTACGGTCTGACCTGGCAGGGATTGGTAAGCCAAGGATGGATCCCCGCTTTCGTGAGGATGATGGTGGGATGGATCTTCGCTGGCACGGGAACGATGACAGGATAGATCTTCGCCGGGGCCACGAACCTGGGAGTGCCCGTCGATGAAGGCGTATCTCATTCGACGTTTCCTCCTGCTCATTCCCACGTTTCTCGGGATTAGCGCGCTGAGTTTCGCGGTGATTCAGCTTGCGCCGGGAAATCCGGTGAGCTTGCGACTCATGAAAATCCAGGGCGCCATGGGGTCGGACAGCGTGCCGGAGGAGGTTATCCAGCGCACCAAGGAACTGTACGGTCTTGATAAGCCCATTCCCGTGCAGTATGCGTTGTGGCTGAAGCGGCTCGTGACCTTTGACTTTGGGACGTCCTACAAAGACCGGCGGCCCGTGCTCGAGAAGATTGGCGAAGCCTTGCCGATCACGCTGCAGATCAACATCCTCTCCATCCTCATCATCTATCTGCTATCGGTTCCCTTGGGCGTGTTCAGTGCTGTGAAGCAGTCGACGTGGGCGGATTCGTTCACGACGTTCGTCTTATTCCTCCTTTATAGCCTGCCCAGTTTCTGGGTGGCGATGCTGCTGATTTACTTTCTCGGCGGCGGACAATTCCTCGATTGGTTCCCCATTTACGGGATCAATTCGTTGGGCGCCGATCAGATGGCGTGGTGGCCGTGGATCAAAGACCGGATGTGGCATTTGGCGCTGCCGACGTTCTGCTTGACGTATACCGGGTTCGCCTACATTTCGCGGTACGCGCGATCCGGCATGATCGATGTGATCCGGCAGGACTACATCCGCACGGCGCGGGCCTATGGGTTTTCGAACAAGGTCGTTGTTTTCAAGTACGCCTTCCGCAATTCGCTTATCCCGATCATCACATTGCTCGGCACGCTGCTTCCCGCGTTGCTGGGCGGCAGCGTGATCATCGAGCAGATTTTCTCCATCCCCGGCATGGGGCGGCTCGGATTTGAAGCCATCCTGTCGCGCGACTACCCGCTTGTGATGGGCATCCTCGCCATATCCGCGCTGCTCACACTGGTGGGGCTGATTATTTCCGATATCCTGTATGCGTTGACTGATCCGAGGATTCGTTTCGAATGAGCGCGGCCATGGAACTCCAGAACCAGGACCCCGTGGCGTTGCCACCGAAGCGCCGCAAGGAAGGCTACTGGCGGCTCGTGGCGCGCCAGTTCCGCAAGCGGAAGCAGGCGGTCGTGTCGCTGGTGCTTCTCGTGTTCCTGGGTGTTGTTGCGTTGGCGGCGCCTTTCCTCGCGGGCGAAGTGCCCATCTACGTGGTTTACCAGGGCGAGAGCTATCTCTTGCCGAACGTGCTCAATTACAAGGCGCTGGTTTCCGTCGATTGGAGCCGCTGGGAACCCGGCGAGGGCGAGAGGGCGATACGGCCCCTCATTCCTTATGCGCCGGAACGGTCGGACCTGCGCAACCGCGTGGGCGCGCCAGACAAAGACCATTGGCTCGGCACCGACGACCGCGGCCGCGACGTGATGAGCCGGGTGATCTGGGGCACGCGCATATCCATGTCGGTGGGATTCGTGGCCACGGGGATTGCGATTTTCATCGGCGTGATCCTGGGATCGCTGGCGGGATATTACGGGGGCGTCATCGACGCCATCATCTTGCGTATCATCGAAATCGTGTTGTGCTTTCCGGTGTTCTTTCTCATCCTCGCGGTGATGGCCTTTCTGCCGCCCAGCATTTACAACGTGATGATCGTGCTCGGCCTGTTCAGTTGGACCGGCGCGGCGCGGCTTGTGCGCGGCGAATTCCTGAAACTGCGGGACAGCGAGTTCGCCATGGCGGCGCGGGCTTCGGGGTTGCGAGACTTCCGCATCATCTTCCGGCACATCCTGCCGAACGCCTTGTCGCCCGTGCTGGTCGCGGCGACCTTTGGCGTGGCGTCGGCCATCCTGACGGAAAGCGCGTTGAGTTTCCTCGGCTTCGGTGTGCCGCCGCCGACGGCGAGCTGGGGCGAATTGCTGGCGCAGTCGCAGAATTACCTGCACCGCGGCGCATGGTGGCTGGTGACGTTTCCAGGGGTTGCGATCTTTGTGACGGTGACGGCGTTCAACCTCGTCGGCGAAGGGTTGCGGGATGCCATGGACCCGCGGCTGAGGATGTAATCATGGATGACGTCATTCAACCGGCCCTGCAGATTCGTAATCTCAAGACGTGGTTCCACACGGACTACGGGGAGGCGCACGCGGTGGACGGCGTGTCGCTGGATATTCCGGCCGGCAAGACCATCGCCCTGGTTGGCGAGAGCGGCTGCGGTAAAAGCGTGACGGCCTTGTCGATCATGCGGCTGATCCCGCAGCCGCCGGGGCGATACGTGGACGGCGAGATTCTGCTCGATGGAAAGGACCTCCTGAAGCTCACGGAGAAGCAAATGCGTACGCTTCGGGGCAATGAGATTTCCATGATTTTTCAGGAGCCCATGACCTCGCTGAACCCCGTGTTTCGCGTGGGGAGTCAAATCGGCGCGGCGATTCGGGTGCACAAGAAAGTTTCCAAGAAGGAAGCGCGGAATCAGACGATTGAGTTGCTCGCGAAGGTGGGCATTCCGTCGCCGGAAGATCGCGTCGACGACTATCCGCACCAGATGTCGGGCGGAATGCGGCAGCGCGTCATGATCGCCATGGCGCTGGCTTGCGGTCCGCGTTTGCTGATTGCCGACGAGCCGACGACGGCGTTGGACGTGACGATCCAGGCGCAGATTCTGGACCTCCTCCAACAGCTTCAGGCTGAGACCGGCATGGCCATGCTGCTGATTACGCACGATCTCGGCATCGTTGCGGAGACGGCGGAAGAAGTGGCGATCATGTACGCGGGAAAGATCGTGGAGCATGCGCCGGTGCGCGAACTGTTCAACGCGCCGAAGCATCCCTACACCATTGGACTTTTTGAATCACTGCCGGGAACCCATCAGGGCGGTGAGCGGTTGCGCACCATCAAAGGCAATGTACCCGCCGCGACCAACTTTCCTTCGGGGTGTCGTTTTCACCCGCGCTGTCCCCATGCCATGGACGTGTGTACGCGCAGGGAACCTCCGTTGGAGCCGATGACCGCAGGGCATCCGACCGCGTGTTGGCTGCATGATACCGGGGTTATGGGCGAACAGGACCGGCCCGTGGGCGTTCCCGACAAGATGGGCGATCCGGTATGAGCGGCGTGGCGCACAACGGTGAACTGCTGGTCGTCGAGGACCTCGTAAAACATTTCCCCGTTCGTAAGGGTGTATTGTCGCGAACCGTGGGCGCGGTGCGCGCGGTTGATGGCGTGAGCTTCGCCATTCCACGCGGCAAGACGCTGAGTCTTGTGGGCGAGAGTGGAAGCGGCAAGACGACCTGCGGCCGCGCGATTCTGCGGTTAATCGAGCCGACCTCGGGCGTTGTGCGGTTCGACGGTGTTGATGTGACCGCGTTACGGCGTCGGGAGCTGCGCGAGATGCGCAAGCGCATGCAGATTATCTTTCAGGATCCCTACGGATCGTTGAACCCGCGGATGACGGTCTATTCCATGTTGAGCGAGATCCTGCGGGTGCACCGTCTGACGTCAAGAGCGAAGCGCCGGGATCGGGTCATCGAATTGCTTGAATTGGTGGGGCTGCCGCCGGAAGCGGCGGACCGGTATCCTCACGAGTTCAGCGGCGGACAACGGCAACGGCTGGGCGTGGCGCGCGCGCTGGCGGTGGAGCCCGATCTGATCGTGGCGGACGAACCCGTGTCGGCCTTGGACGTCTCGATTCAGGCGCAGATCCTGAATCTCATGGAAGACCTGCAAAACAAACTCAACTTGACCTACCTGTTCATCGGCCACGACCTCAGCGTCATCCGGCACATTTCCGATTACGTGGCGGTCATGTATCTCGGCCGCATCGTGGAGTACGGCACGACGGAGGACATCTTCGAACGGACGGTGCATCCGTATACGCGGGCGCTGCTATCGGCCGTGCCGGTGCCGGACCCGGACGCGAAGGACGAGCGCATCGTGTTGACCGGTGATGTGCCGAGCCCCTTGCGGCCGCCGTCGGGGTGCCACTTCCATCCGCGTTGCCCGGATGCGTTGCCCGCATGCAGCCAAAAGGAACAAGTGCTCACGAACGTCGGCGGGTGCCACACGGCCGCGTGCCACGTGCACGCGCCGGTTCCGGAGATTGCTGATCGGCATAGAGGCGGCGACACCAGTTCGCCGTAGTGGCCCCATGGGCCTACATACTACCAGTCACGCCGCAGGCGTGATTGGCCGCCGCGCAGCAAGGCCCACCTGGGGTCGGCTACGTCATTTCCCCGAAGGGGATATATAGACGAGTGCTCCTTGTGAAACCCTTTCAGGGTAGGATCAAGTGGTCTCTGTACCCCAGGTAGGCCCTCTCTTCGTTCGGACCAACCTGGGGCTGCAAGTGTGTAGGCCTTTCAGGCCATAGAGGAATTGAGCGAATGCTGCATCAGTACACCTTCTTAGGGCCATTGGAACGACCAGGAACAAATCAGCCGCGCCACGGCGTGGCCGCACTCCACAGGAAGTACCTGAATCTGATGATCGTGCTCAGTTCTCCCACGGGATTTGCAGGCCCAGTGTTTCGGGCGTTTGGGGGATGTAGTAGAGGTCGAAGGTCATCCAGCCCTGGCCGCCGGGGAGGTCGTCGAGGTAGATGCGGGCGGTATAGTCGTTGTCAGGTCCCGGTTGTTCGAGGACGAAGGGGTGCATGGGTCGTGACTCGATATCACGTGGGATGACAGTGACGGACTCCGCAGGGAGCGGCTCACTGAACTCGAAGACGCGGACGTGGGGGTAGTCCCAGCGCAGGTGTTCGATCTCGTAGGTGTCGCCCTTGACGTTCAGGATGTCCCGGCCGTCGACCATGATTTCCACGTGCGCGAATTTCACAGCCTGGCCTGCATGCTTCTCCAACACCTCGGTGTAGCGCCGCTGTTGTTCCGCAATGGTCGCGTCGAGTTGCGACCGCGTGGGCTTCCGGTCGAGGGCGGACAGCGCGGCGTCGCGATCAGCGAGCACGGCTTCCGCATTGCGCAGCAGGACATCGACGCCGAAGAGTTCGTAGCCGAAGCCGGGTGTGTCGATGAATTCCTGCCGGGCGGCGCGGAACTGGTCGAGCGCGGCCGCGAGGGCCACCCGATTGTCTTCACGAGAATTCTCCTCGTACGCGAAATAGGCAAGCATGGTTTCCACGTAGCCCAGGTTGGTACGAATGAGATTGCGGGTCATGGCGAGGCGGTTCTCGAGATCCTCGGCGAGGGCGGGGTCGGCTATCTTCGGCTTGGCATCGGCGAAAATTGACTGCATCGCGTTGGCCGTGTCGAGGCCGTGCTGCAGGTCGTCGAGTGTTTCGTCGCGCCAGGGTTTGCATCGCAGGTAAATCTTGCGCAGGAATTCGAGATGCTCTTTGCCGCCGTCGATGGCGGGATAGCCTTCGGCAGGGAAGGTGCCGACGCGCATGTGGATGAAGGAGTTGAACTGCCCGTACGACACGGGTTCGATGTGAAGGCCGTACTTGTACGCGGACGGCGTGAGGAGATAGATGCGGGCCATGTCCTTCGCGGCATCGCGCCCAAAGTGCATGGCGCAAAAGTCCTCGGCGATCTGTTCAATGGAATCGTTGGGATTCCACATGAGGCGGTAGAGGATGTAGCTGTGGGCGCTGCGCGTGTCCCACCCATCCACGTTGGTTCCCGCGAGGCTGGCCGCGCCGACAAGGTTTGGGTTTTCCGGCATGAGGAAGGTCTGCAACCCTGCCTGAAAGTACGCGGCCGAAAAGGTCGGAAAGATGTGCGCGCGGCCGCTTTCGTAGTAGTTCATGGTTTCGAAACAGACCAGCGTCTGGTGGGGTGTGAGGTTAAACGTGGGGTTGTAGGGCTGATGCCACCAGCGGTCGGCGGTCGTGATCTTGGGGATGAGGTAGAGGTTTTTCGTGGGCACGGCGTCCGTGAAGATCTCGCGGAACACAGCGGGTTGCGTGTGCACTTCGTGGGGTGTGAGGCTCCACGTGAAGTGGAAGTAGTCCTTATCAAACTCTTCGGCGACGACTTCGTGGACCTTCTGCACGAAGGTGCGGAAGCGTTTTTCATAGGACCAGTCGCATGCGGGTGTTTCGTGCATGAGGTCGTAGGCGCGGTAGTCGTCCCAGAATCCGGAGATGTCGTCATTGCAGAGCTCGATGCCATCCAGTTCGGGGAGGGCCGTGAACAGCATGCGGAACTTCTCCTGCACGGCGTCCCAGAATTTTGGATCGCAGGGCGACAAGGTAGCGCCGGTGTTGTCGATGAGGGAGGGGTGGTAGGTGAACTCGTTGGCGAAACTGAAGTACTTCATGTGGAGCGAATGAGCGTACTCGATAAGTTCCCGCGCCTGTTCCCGGTTGGCCGCGTTCGTCGTGGCTTCGGGTTCGGCGTTCCACGGGACAAGGTCGAGCACCGCGGGCCCGGAGACCCAGTTCACGCTCTGGCGCAAGGCGGCGCGCATTTCGTCCTTCGAGTTGCCGCCCCCGCCGCGGCGTCCCCAAGCCGCGCCGAAGCGGATCTTCATGGCCGGTACGCGCATGGTATTGATTTCCGGAACGGCGCCATAGACACGGAGGCGATCCAGAACCCAATAGAGTCCGTATACCTCGCCGATGACGGAACCGCCGCTGACGAGGATCGTGCGGGCGCCGTCGTGGTCGATGGTCTTGATAGCGTAGCCCTCGGGATTGCCGGGGGTGTCAATGGGCGCCGCGTCGCGCGCCGCGCTTCCGACGAGGATGGTGTTGCCGACGAACGATTCTTCCGCGCCGTCGGGCGATACCGTGAGCCCTTTTTCGGCGAATGCAACGGAGAGATCTTCCAGTGCGAGGCGTGTGGCCACTTCGCTTTCATGTTCCGCGCCGAACACCACGCGCCACGCGGTGCCGCCCTGAGCAAGCGCGCAAGGGAGCAGCAGAATTGCGATCAGAAGGACTCGAAGCGCGACCGGGAACTCAATTCGATGTGCGGCATACATAGGTCTTCCCCCGAAACATGAAGAACATCCCCCTTGATCCCCCTTCAAAGGGGGAATTCAGCACAACGCTGTGCGTTGTGTTGCGGGCCGGCCAGAGGCGATGGATGGCACCGGCCAAGGCGAATTTGCTCAACAACGTAGATGGGCACAATTCCCCCTTTGAAGGGGGATGTTCTTCGAGACTAGTTGTTTCACCGACTGTTGTACAAATCCTTATCGATGCGATTCTGGAATGAGGTTACCCCGACGCCTGGTTCACCACGACCTGCATGCGGGCGGCGTCGCTGACAGGTTCCCCGGCGAGGATGTCTTCTTCGGTGAACACGGCCATCAGGATTTGTTTTGCGCCTTTGCGCTCGTGGTCGTAGATGATGTAGATGCTGCCGTCGGGCGCCTGGACGCCGTCGGGATAGGAGCAGTCCCGCGCGTCGAGCACGAGTCCGCCGTCCCAGGTTTGCCCGTCGTCGTCGGAGAGGTAAGCGGTGAGGTGCGTGCGCTTCTTCAGCTCGGGTGAGTTGTGGCGCACGAGGAGCAGTTTGCCCGAGTTCAAGCGGCGGATGAAGAAGCGTGCGTGCGGAATGTGCGGCACAGACGCCGACGGGCCTTTGACGTCCCAGGTGGCGCCGGCGTCCGTCGAGATGGCTTCGCCGACGCCGTATTGCGTGCGCACGAGTTTCCACAGTGTGCCGTCCTTCTTCTCCACCAGCATGTGTTCGTCGCAACTGCGCTCCGCCACGTCCGACGATCCGCGCAGGGCCCACGTATTGCCGCGGTCGGTGGACGCGTAGACGTGCGAGCCGGTGGAAGTCTCGATGGGATGGGCATGCGCAGGATCGGCCACGTTCGGCTGAGACGCCCAGATGGATACGGGCAAGAGCCAATCACCGGTGCTGAGGACTGTCGGTTTGTTCATCATGATGCCATCGCAGATGCGTCGGGGTTCCGACCAGGCGGGTTCGGCATCGCCGGAGTTCTGCGCCGTGATCGCCCACACGCCCGCGCGGCCGTCCCAATGGGTGTAGCCCTGCGCCCAGAAGAACCAGAGCGTGCCGTCCGGATCGTGCCAGAGGCAGGGATCGAAGGTGCGCACGGGGCCGGGTACATCCACCACGAGCACAACGTCAGACCACGTTTCGCCGTCGTCGCCGCTGGTGGCCAGCATGCAATAGTTCTCCGGGCCTTCCGTCGGGCCGCCGCCGTACCACGTGGCCCAGAGCCGGCCGTTTGCGGCGCGCTCGATCCCGGGGATGCCCTGGAAGGGGCGCGTATCGCCGCCAAATTCGGGGCCGGGATTGACGATGACGTTGGGCGGTTCGAGGGCGGTGTCCTGATCCTGGGCATAGGAGAAGGCACAAAACAGAATCGCGGTGGCGACAGAAATGGTGCTGCGGTGGTCGATCACGGTATGCTGTCCTTTCGATATGGCTAACGGGTTCTTTCCCTGACGTTAGCAGAGTTTAATCCTGTTGTGCGAGCATGATCAGGCCAACCAACGCCGCGAGCATCAGGACCCACACCACACTTGCCAACAGGACCATCTTTCTCGCCCGCTCGGCCTCCCACCAATAGCGGGGGCGGACGTGCTGAAACAGAAACGCACCCACGGCGGCGAGGTTGATGCATATCACGTTGGTGGCGACGAGCAGGAGCGCTTTCGAGGCGAGAAACCAGTCGCCGGAACCGAGGAGCAATCCCGCGGCGACCAGCGGCGGTAGTAGTGCGACGGCGACCATGACTCCAACCAGCGTTGCCGAGACTCCGGTCGTAAACGCGAGCACGCCCGCGACGCCCGCGGCCAGTGCGACGGCGATGTCGCTGAATGAGGTATCGGTGCGGGTCGCAATCTCACGAACCGTCGGGTCGTAGGGGACCAGCATGCCAGCGAGGGTCGCGACGAGAAGCGCGAGGATGAATCCGACTACGTTGACGAATAAGGCGCTCCGGGCCAGCTTCAAGTCACCGAGGGTTGTGGCCAGGGCCAGCGTCATGTTCGGTGCCAGAAGGGGCGCGATGACCATGGCGCCGATGATCACGGCCACGTTATCGCGCATCAGGCCCACGGCCGCGACGACAGCAGACAGGAGTACCATCAAGATGTAGGCGCGATTGACCTTGGCACCGGATGACAGTTCTTCGACCAACTCTGCCACTGCGACCCGCTCGGGCTCTTCGTCGCCGGAATCGGGTTTGTCCTTTTTCTTGCGGTCATTTTCCCGCTCGTCGACGTCGGGCGTGGGTACCGTTGCGGCCACTTCGAAGATTAGCAGACGAAACGCCGAATTCTCGTGGAACCGGGATTCGAGCGCATCGATGACGGACTCCGACCGTTCGCTGCTGACCAGCACGCGCACCAGCATGAGATCGTCATCGAGGGCGCCACGCCAGACGCCCAAGGGCTCGATCTCTTCGACCGCTTCGTCGAGATCGCCCGCGGCGTCCTTGGAGATGGCCAGTTCGATCATGCGGAGTGCCACGCGCGTCTCCTGTTTGTCGTGAACCGTCTGGAACGTCCGTCCTGGCGGCTCGGTACGTAGCTCTTAACACGCCATTCTCGAAATCGGTATCGCTATCGGGATCGGGATCGGAATGGAAGCACGAAGTGCACTCGATCCCGATTTCGATATTGCATTGGACAGGGGTCGAATTTGATCAATGCCTTGTCATAACTCCGAAGGATCCGATGCCACGCCGCTGTCGAGGAGTTCGTCGAGGATCTTTTTTGCGTCCTTCGGTTTGGCACCGCAGACCCAGGTTGCACCGGGACTGATGACCACGTTGGGACCATCGTCGCATTTGCCCATGCACTCCGTGCGTACGACGTTAATGGAATCACCGAGTTTGCGCTTGTCGATCTCGTCTTCGAGACGGTTGAAGAGCTTCTTCGATTTCCGGTCGCTGCACTTGTCGCCGCCGCAGACAAGAATCACGGTCTGATACGGCAGTTGCCGCTTCTTCATGACACGCCTCCCTCGTTGCGCAGGGGCCGATACACCGCGTTTTACGTATAACGCGCGTCGGGATGGAAACAGACGACGGCGGCCGTCGTGCCCGTGGGAGAGAACTCCCCTGCTTCGGTAATCTTTACGCCGATCAATTCCGTGGCGTGGAGCACATCGAGAATCGTCTGATTATACCTGGTTTCCGTCATGGCCGGATATCCGGGCGACCAGCGGACACCGTGTTTTCCATCAAAGCCGAGGCGCTCACGCAGCACCCCGTGGACGTAGTCGGCCATGTCTTCCGCGATGCGGTCGGACAGGCCCTGCAAGTAGAGCGAGGACTCGGAGTCGCCCGCTTCGCGAAACCGTTTGAGCTGGGCGTCGACCTGGGGACCGCTCGTGGAGATCTGCAATCCGATGGCGTCCAGTTTGCCGGAGTCCTTGGGGTAGAAGTATTGGGACGCGCAAACCGTGTCCTTACGTTCACCGCCAATCACCAGCGTGAAGCCCAGGCGGCCGATCTCGGTGCGGAGATCGTCAGGGTCGTAGACGACGACTTCATCGCCGTCGGACTGGCACGGGAAGACCCCGCAGATGCCCAGGGGCCGCACCCAGTGTTCCGAAGCGGCGCGATCGACCCATTCATCGAGGAGGGCGTTAAGCTTTTCCGCGCTTTCGCCCTGACGCTCACGAGAAGCCGTGCCGCCAAACTTCCAGTTCAAGGCAAAGAGCGTCTTGCGATCGATGCGGTCCTTAAAGTCGCGCAGATCGACAGACTGGGTTTCGTAGGCGAAATAGTGATCGTCAGGCACGCTGTGCTTGGAGAGATCGACGACGCGGCGCGGGAGCGTGCGCAGCAGCTCTTCCTCTTCCTGGGCCCGTTTTTCGGCGCGCTCGTAGTTCTTGTGGAGCTTCTTGAGATTGATCTCGAGATAGCCCTGCACGCCGTTGCCGGACTTGAGCGTGTTCATGACGTTGACCCCGTCCATGGCGGTGGGGCAGTAGAAGACGTTCGAGCGCATGTGGGATTCGTCGGACTCGCCCGCCATGGCCACGTAGGCCGCGTGGCGGTCGTTCACCGGCGCGCCTCCGATCAATACGGGGAGTTTCTCCAGACCCTGATCGCGCATCATTTTGGAAACGGTGATCATGTGGTTCGACGTCTGCACCAGCAAGGCCGACATGCCGATGGCGTCGGCCTTGTGTTCCTTCGCGGCGTCAAGGTAGCTCTGCAGGGGCGTCATGACGCCGAGGTCGATGACCCGGTAGCCGTAGTTCTCGAAGAGCGTCTTTGCGAGGTCTTTGCCGATGCTGTGGACGTCCTGGTAGACCGTGCCGAGCACGATGGTGCCCTTGTATTCGATCTTCGTGTGTACGTCGATGCCGGCGGATATCCGCATGTACTCTTCGAGGAATCCCATGACCTGCTTCATCACGTCCGCGGATTTCAGCAGGTGCGGCAACGACACCTCGCCGCGGGCGAAGCCGTCGCCCAGTTCGTTCATGGCGCGCATGAGATGGGTATTGATAAAGGCCAGAGGCTCGTGAGTCTTGATGATTTCCGCCACCTGAAGCACAATGCGATCGGCGTACTTATAGTGATTCCCGTCGACCTCGATGTCGCCGTGCTCCCGCTCTTTGAAGCCGTCCTTGATCTTCTCGCAGATGGCTTCTTCGATGGGCAGGTCCTCGTAGCTCGTGCGGCGCACGACTTCGAGCCCCTTCTTCTGGTCGGAGATGTCCTCCAATTGTTCGAAGGCTTCCATGTCCCGTTCGAGGACTACTTTGATCCCTAGTTCATAGTCCTTGGCGTCGAGATCCTTCACGAAGACGTAATGGTTGGGGTTGATGATCGCCGCGTCAAGGCCGCGCTTTCTTGCTTCGTCGAGCCAGACGGACGTGAGCACCTTGCGCATGTAGGGCTTCTTGGCAAGGCCGTTGGTCAGGTTGCCCACGCCGCAGATCGTGCGCAAGTCCGGATGAATCGCCTTGATAAGAGGAATGGCCTCCAACGATTCGACGGCGAAGTTCATGCCTTCTTCCGATTCCGAACCGATGGGGAACACGTTCATGTCGATAAAGATTTGGCCGGGTGTGACACCATGCTTCGCGGCGTTCTCCACGATCTGGCGCGCGAGATCGGCCTTTTCTTCGCGCGTGGCACCGGGCCCGTTGGGACCCGCGGCGAGACCGACATACATAGGCCAATGGCCCTTCGTGGCGCGGCATACTGCGTCGACTTTGGTGACACCGGGTTCCACATCTTCCATAGACATGGAGTTGATGATGGGGCGTCCTGGATAGACCTTGATGGCTTCTTCCAGCGCGTCTACCGCGAAAGAGTCGAGGCACATGGCGCCCGAGAAATCGGTGGTCTGTTTGTGGACGACCTTCTTCAGGGTTTCCGTGGTGTCGACGACGTTGGAGTCCATGCAGACGTCGATGACTTTCACGCCCAGGCCGCGCACCTGCTCCTCGACAACCTCTTCGAGAGCGGCCTGATCGATCTGGCCGTCGCTCTCCACGGCGTCGCGAACCTTCTTCGAGCCGCGGACGTTGAGGCGTTCTCCCACCATGATGAGCGTTTCGCTGCTGTCTAGGAGGACGGCCTCCTGCGGGCCGGAGATGTAGAGGCCCGGCTCCGTCTTGCGCGGCTTTGGCTTGAGACCGCGCATGCGATCCGCGACGGCGGCGATGTGTTCCGGCGTGGTTCCGCAACAGCCCCCGACGATGTTAACGCCGTATTCGGTGACGAACGTATGCAGATACTCCGCCAGCTTTTCCGGTTTCAGCTTGAAGACGGTGCGGCCGTTTTCCGAGGTGGGCAGGCCCGCGTTTGGAATAATGGAAATTGGCAGTGGCGAATAGCGCGAGAGCTTCTCGACCGTTTTGCCCATGAGGTCAGGGCCGATGCTGCAATTGATGCCGAAGGTGTCGATTCCGATGCCCTGCATGGTAACCAGCGCGGCGTGGATGTCCGTGTTGAAGATTTGCATCTTCGAAAACTGGTCCACGGTGACCTGCGCCATCACGGGGACTTTGCGGCCCGCTTCCGCCATGGCCTTGTGGCCGCCGAATACGGCAGCCTTGAGTTCCAGGATGTCCTGTTGCGTTTCGTACAGCAGCACGTCCACGCCGCCTTCGAGCAGGCCGCGCACCTGGTGGTAGAAGTTGTCGATCATCTCGTCGAAGGTCGACAGGGTCAGGTTGGCGTCGGTGCTGGAGAGCACGCGGTTCGACGGGCCTATGGAGCCGAGGACGAAAAGTGGCCGCCCATCGTAGCCATCTTCTTTCGCATAGACGTCACGCGCTTCGCAGGCGATCTCTGCCGCGCGGCGGCTCATGTAATAGGCGAAATCGTCGTAGCCGAGCTTGCGCAGGTCGACGTTGTAAGGAACGGGAGCGAAGTTCGTGAGATCCAGTCGGCTGAAGTCGTACTCGGCCATGCGAAAGGGCGTGGACCCGAACGTGTTCGTCTCGACCGCGTTTGCGCCGGCGCGGTAATAGCTGAGATGAATGTCGCGCACCGCGTTGGGATGGGAGAAGACCAGGATGTCCGGAAGCATCTTGAACTCGACGCCGCCGTAATCGGCGTCGGTGAGATCGAGATTCTGGACCTGGGTGCCCATGGCGCCGTCAATAACGATGACCTGATCGCGAAGTGTGTTGATGAAATTCATACCTACCTGAAATGCCGGGGTTGTTTACGCTGCGCGAACGCACGTTGCGTCGCGTGGACGACAGCAGTTTACCACAAAGACATGCGGCATTTTGTCGTTTGAACACACCGATTTCAATGCATATTTCGTAGAAAAACGCGGCGATCAATGGTGTGTTGAGTGGGGACTAGCGGGGGTTGAGAGGGATGTCGAGCTGGTTGGGATAGGTGGCGGGTTGGTTGAGGCGGAAGAACACGGACGGGCACGGACAGTCACGGACGAAGAGAATAGGATGGGGTGGTGCGGGCAGATCCGCGAGGACCGTTGTGCGGGTATCCGATCAGAGAAACGGCGTGGTGGGTTTGCCGAAAACTTTCAGGAAACGCACGATGAACTTTGCGCGGGAGGGGCCTTCGCCGCCGGGGAAGTTGCCAAGGTCGCGGTAGTGTTCGTAAAAGTCCGGGTTCTCCGATGAGATGGGATCGTGTCCCGGTCGCAGTTCGAATCCGCTGGTGGTGCGGATAGGCCAGAAGTCGATGGGCGCGCGAGCGGCGAGACGCTCGAAGGTGCGGTTGATGGGAAAGAGTGGCAATTCGTTCCTGGCGATGGTCCAACTGTTGTCGGGCGACATGTCGCGCAGGATGCTTTGCCGCACCGCGGTGGCGACGCCGTCGTCTTCGATGATGAGCCCGCCTTCGCTGTTGAGGTAGAAGGAGCGGGGGTCGAGGTTGAAAGTGCCCACGAACACCGTGTCGCTGTCAAAGACGAAGGTCTTGGCGTGGATGCTGAGATAGGGTTGCCGGTCGATGCCTTCGGCTTTGGCGCGGGCCGCGAGATCGGCGGCGTTCGGCAGAAACTCGAAGAGGTCCTGCGGGTAGGGCTTGTACTCGAAAACTTCCATGCCGTGGTTCAGCACGACGCGCGGTCGAAGGCGGTAGTTCGTGGCATAGGTAATCAGGTGGTCTGCGGCGCCGTAGCTGTTCGTCGAGATGCGGATGCGCAGGTCCGGATTCTGGCCATCGAGATCCTGAAAGAAGTTGGCAAGACGCCGGTTCACGATGACGTAGGGACTCTGGATCAGTACGGAGTCGTCCGCTTGGAAAAAGAGGTCCATCATCGCGTTCGTTACGACGCCGTTGTTCCAGCGGTTGCAGTAGAGCCGCCGGTTCTTGCGTCCGGGCGCATCGGCCGCGTAGGTAACGCGGTCGGCGGGTTGCATCGTATCGATAAAGACGCGCCGGATCTCGCCCGGGTCATTCGCCCGATTGTCGAAGGCGCGGAAGTGGTCGTTGAAGTAGATCTGGTCGCGGCCGGGAATCTCACGATCGATGCCGTTTTCGATGTGTTTGGCGATATCGCGCAAATCCCGCGTGGGCACGGCCTGGGGCGCATTCCAATACGCGTCGAACGAGTCTTTCATGCCGCCGGTTGCAGGGCCGAGGACATACGCGTCGCGATCTTTGAAGTTGTAGCCGAGGGAATAGTTGAAGTAGTTGTTTCCGATATTGCGCCCGCCCGTAATGCCCAGGGTGCCGTCGACACTAAACGTCTTGATGTGCATCCGCTGATTGCTGCCGGAAGGAATGAGCAGGTCGACCACAATATGGGGGATCTGCGGGTTTCCGAGGCCGCCGAGGGGGCGATAGAGTTTGATCGAAATGTTCGGATGCAGTCCGGTGATGAAGGCGAGTTGGCCGGGGTCCTTGTGGGCGCCCATGTGGTCGACGAGGATGCGGACCTTCACGCCCCGTTGTGCGGCCTGAAGAAGTTCGTATAGAACGATTCGTGCGCATTCGTCGTTGGTCCAGATATAGGTTTGAATGTCGATACTGTGGCGGGCAGCCCTGATGAGATGGATGCGCAAGAGGAGCGCGTCGTCCCCGCGATCGACAATGCCCACGTAGTTGCCAAGGGCGGGGTCGGTCGCCGGCGTCGGATTCGCGATTTCGTTCGAGAGGAACTCATGGAACGGGGAGTCCGGCGTGAAGGCGGCGTCCGGCCGGGCCGATGAGTCCGCGACCGCGGCGACCGCGCCGATACACACGATCGCGAGGGCCGCAATACGCGGAATTCTCATACTATTCCCAAACTGCGACGATGCGTTGGCAGGCGGCCTCGAGATCCGCGCGCGGCGTTTCCTGGTAGTAGTGTTCCGCGAAGACGAGTCCGAAGCCGTCTTCCGCATAGCGCGGAATGACGTGTAAGTGCGCGTGAAACACTTCCTGCATGGCAGCCGCGCCGTCCGCGAGGAAGAGGTTGATGCCCTCAGCGCGGACGCCGCTGCGGCGAAGCGCGGCGGCCACGCGCATGCCCGTTTCAAATAGTTGACCGCCGATACCAGGCGGAAGGTCGACGAGGTAGGGTGCATGGACCCGGGGGATAACGAGGACATGGCCGGGATTGACGGGACGGATGTCCATGAACGCGGCGACATGCTCGTCCTGGTAAACCATCGTCGCAGGCGCTTCGCCCCGGAGTATGGCGCAGAAGATACACGAATCTTGAGGGTTTGCCGCGCACATCGTTCTGTCATTCCAACCTTGCCGCCACCTCCAGGGTGGCACGTGACTACTTGTTTATCATGCGGCCCGCTACGGCGTCCAGTCGCCGCAGGACTTCCGGATCGCGGGCGTCCGGGGCGGTGATCAGCGCGTATTCGAGCGCCTTCTGGCAGCCCTGCCCACAGGACTTTTGGGTCCGTTTCAATTCCCCGACGAGTGCCTTGATCAGGGACCGCGCGTGGTCCGCATTGGATTTGAGGACGCCGATGATCTGCTCGACCGTTACGTGGTCGTGATCGGGATGCCAGCAGTCGTAGTCCGTGACCATGGCAACGGTGGCGTAGCAGATCTCCGCTTCGCGGGCCAGCTTGGCTTCGGGCATGTTGGTCATGCCGATGACGTCGCAGTTCCATTGGCGGTACAGGTGCGATTCGGCCATGGACGAAAACTGGGGGCCTTCCATGACGAGATAAGTGCCGCCGCGCTCCGTTTTCACGGGCAAGTCCTTCGCGGCGGCCTCCACACAGTCGCCGAGATGGGAACAAACGGGATGGGCCATGGAAACGTGGGCGACCATGCCCGTGCCGAAGAAGCTCTTGTTCCGCGCGAAGGTGCGATCGATAAACTGATCCACGATGACAAAGTCGCCGGGGTGGAGGTTTTCCTTCAGGGAACCCACCGCGCTGACGGAAAGGATCTGCGTAACGCCCACGCGTTTCATGGCGTCGATGTTCGCGCGAAAGTTGATCTCGGTTGGCGGAATCTTGTGGCCGCGTCCGTGGCGGGGGAGAAAGACAAGAAGTTCGCCTTCATACTCGCCAAAGAGGAGTTCGTCCGACGGTTCGCCGAAGGGCGATTCGACGCGTTGCCAGCGCTTGTTCTCCAATTCGGCGATGTCGTATACGCCGCTGCCGCCAATGACCCCGAGGATGGGTTTCTTGTCACTCAAGTGTGCAATCCTTCCCTGTTTAATCGCGCCGCGATCTCACGCGGTCAGTTCGTCGACGATTTCCGAAACCCGGCTCAGAACCTTCACCGCGCCGGTGAAGTCGCTACCGCGCGTCAGCGGCGTCGGCACGACGTAGCAGTCGATGCCCGCAGCCCGCGCCGCCGTGAGTCCGCGGAGGGAATCCTCCACGACGACACAATCCGCCGCGGGAAGCCCCAGCCGTTCCAGGGCCACCAGGTACGGTTCCGGGTCCGGTTTCGAGCGTGTATAGTCGCCGCTGGCGACGGTGAATTCAACCAACTCAAGCATGCCGGTGCGGCGGTGGATAATATCGAAGTGATCTCTGCGGGAACTGGTTACGATCCCCATGCGAAAGCGGCCGTGGAGCGCGCGCAGGGTCTCGTAGGATTCCTGTAGAAAGATAGGCTCGCTTTCCAGCAATTCGGCGTAGCGGGCATTGCGGGCCTGCTTCAGCGCGGCGATTTCGTCTTCGGGTACACCACGCTCCGCGGCGAGGTGCCAGGCGCCCTTAGCCTGCACAAGGAGCAGTTCGCGGTAGAGGGCTTCGGTCAGGTCGACGCCGACCGGCGCGAGGACTTCGCGCGTCGCCTGGAAGTAGAGGTGCTCGGTGTCGACCAGGATACCGTCGTTGTCCCAAAGGATGGCTTTTTTCACGGGGGCTAGGTTCGCTTTCTATTCTTGATAGGACCTATAGGACGGAAGTCGGAAAAATAGGGACAGGCACCATTTAACTTCTCAATCGTCGGACTTTTTTCTCGATGGCCGCGTAGTTAAATGGTGCCTGTCCCTATTTCTTCCCGAGTTCATCTATAAGACCTCGGCTTGCACTTCTTCGGCTAACTTCGCGAATTCGAGGACGCGTTCGTCGGGGGTGCCGGCGTCGATGTCGGCCATGACCACGTCGCAAGGGCCGAGTTCTTCGTAGATGCGCGCGAGGTCGGTCCGCAGTTCGTCGGCCGGCTTGTTCACGAGATCGGTCGGGGTATACATGACCGCGCGGCGCGCGTTGGGGCAGAGGCGTTTGGCCCTCGCCATGTCGGACATGATGCCCATGTCCACGTATCCCAGTTTTTCGATGCGTGCGTAGTCCTCGATATAGGGATCCACGTTCCATGCGCAGTTGTGGATGCCGAAGTGGTCGAAGGCTTGCGAGATGGCTTCGTCCCAAGGGAAAATGTGCTCGCGATAGATGTCGGGCGACACCATATTGACCACGCAATTGCTCAGGGTCGCGTGGCGGACGATGACACCGGTACGCGCCTGGCGTTCGTAAATGAGGCGCATGCCGGCGATCATGGTGAGCGTGATGACGTCGAAGAGGTGGCGGGCGAGGTCCGGGTCTGTCATGAGATCGGAGAAGACCTCCGGCCCGCGGATGCGGAAGGCGTTGTTCAGGACGCCTTGCCAATTGAGATAGCCTTCGATGCGGCCGAACGCCCGCTCGATGACGTCCATCTGTTCGAGGATTTGCGCCATCACGGGAGCGTTGGTCAGATCGGGCGGGGACAGTGCCGCGATGGCATCCGCACTCAGATAATTGTGTTGCGCCGCCGGCCAGTTGTCGGGGTAGTAGTCCGCGCAAATTCCGAAGAGCATCGCAACGGTCAGCGCGCCGTGGACGCCGTCGATAGTGGCTGGCGACGCATCCGGTTCGGGGCCGCCCAATTGGAGCGTCGGGAATCGCCGATTCAGTTCCTTGCGCATGCGCACCACGGTCTCGTGGCGGGCCAGTGGGTCGAGGTGCCACGGCTCCGAGAAATCGATACCGCAGGATTCGCGGTACCAGCGCGGGGTAAACCCGAACTCAATGCGCAGGCCGGACTCCGTGCCGTCGCACGGAGTCCGCGTCGCCGGACAGGCAGGCGCGATGTAGGATCGGAGTTGATGTGCGGTGCCGGTGTAGGCGTGTGTTGCGGTGTTCATGGTTTACCTACGTGTTGCATAGGAGGGCGGGTTTTCCAACCCGCCACACGAACGCATGATTGATGAGTAGCTACTCATAAGCTCAGTCTGGCTCAACATAGACTTTCTTCATTTGTGCGTCAATCGCTCCGGCGTGCAAGCCTTGGCTTAGCGGGTTGGAAAACCCGCTCTCCTATGCGGCGCTTTCGCGAGAGAAATAGAGATACTCTCCGGACTTAAGGCTGGCTTGCGATGGGTTTCGTTTGATGTAGCTTTGGCGTTTTTCGTAGTCATCAGCATTTCGGATAACGCGATCCCAGTACTCTTCGTGCCAGAATTGTCCCGAAATCCCCCGTTTTCGGTTGATTGCGCGAGCAGTATACCCTTTCCACGATTTCAGAGTCCGCTCCAACTTGTAGGGATCAAATAGACGAAATAGGGCGTGCACGTGGTTCGGCATCACGACGAAACAATCCACCGTGTACCGCACGCCATCGAAATGGTGGAATGCGTCGCCAACAATCTGGGCATACTCTGGATTCCGCAGGATGCAGGAGCCATAACCGGCATGGAGCCATTTGTCCACACGTTCGACGAACAACTCGCTGTATGCCGCCTCGGTTTCCCGATTCCACGGTTTGGGATGGGCGGCAATCCACTGGGCTCGCTCTTCGCGGAGGGCTTCGAGCTTCAGGCGTGGTAACGCATCACCCATGTGCCACGTCACGAAATAGTAGACGTCGTCTTGATGCCAATGGGGCAAGCGACGACGGTGAATCTCAACCGGCGCATTCGGATTCAGAAACGGCCGATCGTGGCCGTTACGTTCGTTCTCTGCCGACATGGAATATCTCGACTGCATATGAGGGCGGGTTTTCCAACCCGCCACACGAACGCATGATTGATGAGTAGCTATTCATAAGCTCAGTCTGGCTCAACATAGACTTTCTTCATTTGTGCGTCAATCGCTCCGGCGTGCAAGCCTTGGCTTAGCGGGTTGGAAAACCCGCTCTCCTATCCGCCTTCGAGGTGCATGAGCGCGTAGATGATTCCGATGACAATCGGCGTGGCGACGATGATGGCCAGCGCGATCTTGACCCAGCTCCAGGGGCGTTCGCCCTGCACTTCGCCGGTTCGGGCGTTGACGAGAAAGCGGAAGACTTTGCCGCGATAGCGGTAGGCGCTGATCCATACGGGCAGGAGGATGTGTTTAAAGGTGATGTTGTCGTAGCGGCTCTGGGTCGAGCTGATGCGCTGGTGGTCGCCGCCGATGTCGTGGCGGATGGTCGCGTGGATCGTGGGTTCCATGAGCTGCTTGGCGCGCGTGAATCCCTCCGGCAGATCGACCTGGTAGCTCTCCGCGCGGAAGCCGCTCAGGAACTCGTCCTTGTAGGGTACCAGATTCTGCAGGTCCCAGGGTTCCAGTTTCTCCGCGTACGTGCGCGGCAGGGAATGGCTCGCGACGACGAGCACGTCGTCAAAGCTGTTCTGCACCGTGCCGCTCACGGAGCGCCAGCGGGTACGGCGCACCTGCCGCGTGCGCGTCTGACTCCTGCCGTTGACGGTCGTCGTGTAGGTTTCCGTGGTCCAATAGTCGTCGCCGCGCTGGCCACGGTAGCGGGTGGTGACGAAAGAATCGTAGGTCCAGTACGGCGTGTACATGCCGTTGATAGGGCTGTCCTGGCGCGCGAGTTTCTTGAGGGCGTTTGGCGCGAACCAGAGACTCCGAATCCACTTCTTGAACAGATCGCGCGCTTGCTGCGTCGTGACGTGGAAGGGGAGGAGGGATTTCGGCTTCAGGAGTTTGGTGGAGCTTCCCGTGGCGACGATGTTCGCGCCGCAAAAGGGACATTGCCCGGAGGTGACGTTTTCTTGCTTCGACGATTCCGCGCCGCAGGAATCGCATTTGATCGTGATCGTTTCCACGATCTCTTCGCGGCCGATGGCGTTGCGGAGGAAGGCCTCGTAATCCATTTCCTCGGCATGGGCGAACTCGACTTCGATAGGATTTTCGTGGCCGCAGTACGGGCAAATCTGGGCGTTGGCTCCCGGCTGGAATTGGAGATTGGCGCCGCACTGCGCGCAGGGAAACATGGTCTGCGTCATGGGCGGCCCCAAAGAGGGATTGCGGAAGAACATCCCCCTTGATCCCCCTTCAAAGGGGGAGTTGCGCGCACCTTAGTTTCAGGGAGGCGCGCGGTACTCTGCTTCGGTCCGAGAATTTCGGTATGCCCACCCGCGCCGCGATGCGGGCGGGATTCATTCCCCCTTTGAAGGGGGATCAAGGGGGATGTTCTTCGCGTAACTCCAAGGTCGTTATGCTTTGAGCATACCATTACGAATCTGCAACCCCGTCTATCGCGGATATACATGGCTCCCCTTCCACCAACTCGTCGACCCTCGCTACTGCGGCGGCACGGGGGGTGGCGTGGCACCGAAAAGCTTGGCCACGTCGGGGACGTCATTGGCGGCGGTCCATTGGGCCATGCCTTCGGTCCAGACGAGGGACTGGGGCGTGAGCCGGCCGCTTTGAATTTGCTGCTTCAAGGTCATGGCGTCGAAGGGGCCGGTTTGCTGGCCGTCCACGGCGACGTAATAGTTCGCCGTTTGCGGTACCGGCGGGGGGCCTTGCGATGCGCTGGCGGCCGCCTGGCCCATCTGTCCGGCCATGGCGAAGCCCATGCCGAGGCCCATGCCGCCGGAAGCCGTGCCGCCGGGGTTCTCCGCGGCTTTTTCCAAGGCGTTGGCGGTTTGGTACTGCGTGTAGGCCTGGAGGTTGCCGATGACGCCCATGCTGGTCCGCTTGTCGAGGGCCGCTTCCACCTCCGGCGGGAGCGAGATGTTTTCGACCAGGAGTTTCGTAATCTGCAGGCCGTAGGAGTCGAAATCGTCGAAGATTTTCTCGCTGATAAATTTGCCGAGTTCGTCGTAGTTGGCGGCGAGATCGAGGATGGGGATTTTGCTCTCTCCGAGAATGTCGGAGAAACGCGCGACGATGAGGTTGCGCAACTGATCCGTGATCTCATCCGTTGTGAAGAGGCCGTCGGTGCCGACGATTTCCTTGATGAAGGTCGGCGCGAACATGACACGAACGCAGTAGGTGCCGAAGGCCCGCAACCGCACGGGTCCGAATTCGGGATCGCGGAGCATGATGGGATTCTTCGTACCCCACTTGAGATCCGTGAACTGGCGGGTGCTGACGAAATAGACCTCGGCCTTGAAGGGGCTTTCGAAGCCGTGGGGCCACCCGAGGAGCGTGGAGAGAATGGGCAGGTTGCGCGTTTCGAGCGTGTAGGTGCCGGGCTCGAAGACGTCGGCGAGCTTGCCTTCGTTGATGAACACGGCGACCTGGGATTCGCGTACGACGAGTTTCGCGCCGTACTTGATCTCGTTGTTGTAGCGATCGAAGCGGTGAACCATTGTGTCGTTCGTGGGATCGGTCCACTCGATGATGTCGATCAATTCTCCGCGGAGCTTGTCAAAGAGACCCATGGCTTCACTCCTCCAGTTCGCGCGGACTTCCTGGCTCGTGCGCAACGGCGCAGTCCCGCAGCTTCCGCGATGCGAAAACAGTTCCTTTGACTATAAGAGGGATGGCGGGGCGCGTCAACTTCGGTGCGTGGACGGAAAAATGGGACAGAACGGGGATGGGGAAAAATAGGGACAGTCACCCTTTTCTTTCTGTTTCAGTGGTTGAAAGAGAAAAGGGTGACTGTCCCTATTTTTCCTCAGTCGGGGAAACGTTTGGACTCGTCGTAGTCGGATTCGGGTTGGTAGGGTTGCGTGCCTTCCACGCCGGATGCGGAAGAATCCGTCGGCGCCTCCGATTGGACCGTCCCGGTATCGGATTCGTTTGACGCGTTGGGTTCCGTCGCGGATTCTTCGGCGGACTTCGTCTCGGTGGTCTTGCCGCTGGACGAATAGGGATAGCCCTGGCCGTCGTAGCTGGTGTCCTGGGCGGTATCGGTAATCATGGTGTCGAGATAGTCTTCGGGCTTGTACTTCTCGAGTTCCTTGATTTCCTTCTTGACGGGTTTGAGTTCCTGGGCGAGGTCGCGTTTGGCCTCGTCCCAATAGCCCCGGATGTCGCGAAAGAAGCGCATGGCGATCTTGGCGTGGCCGGGAAATTTATCGGGACCAAGAATCACAAGTGCGACCGCAGCGATAACAAGGATCTCGGCTATACCTATTGTGCCAAACATTGTCGTTGTCCACTTGGGCCCGGCTTCATTTGGCCGGAAGCCCAATTCGTTTGCGGAGGCGGTTATGCGCCGGTGCCAGCCTCCGCCGCTTTTCTTTTGCGTCGCACCACGATGTAGGACGTCCAGATGCTCGCTTCATACAATAACACGAGCGGCAGCATCATGAAGGTCATGCTGATGGGATCTGGCGGCGTCAGAATTGCCGATAGCACCGCGAGGCCGACGATGGCCTGTTTCCGGTATTGCTTAAGTGCCGCTGGGGTCAGGAGATCCATGTAAACCAGTATCAGCACGACCATGGGAAACTGGAATACCACGGCGAAGCCAAGCAATCCCAAGAGAACGATGGACATGGTCTCCGTGATGCTGAGCATGGTGGTAACGCCTTCGGGCGTCCATTGGAGAATGTACGGCAGCACCAATGGGAACACGCCGAAATAGGCAACCAGCAAGCCCACGATGGAAAGTCCACCGCACCCGATCAACATCATGAGCACGATTCGTTTTTCGCTCGGTTTCAATCCAGGAAAGATGAACCCGCAGATCTGGAAGAGAATGTACGGCAGCATGAGGATCAGGCCGCCGTAGGCAGA
>CAZWDH010000031.1:4581-8774 GCA_964632865.1 uncultured Nitrospiraceae bacterium | reverse complement strand
ATGCGAATGATGCGGGTGCGCAACTCACCGAGATGCTCGGTGAATGTCATGCGCGCTTCGGGGTCCCGTTCGGCCTTCGTTTTCATAATTCAAGCGGTCTGTGTTGATTCAGGTTTAGAAAGTGGGCTGACACCCAGCCGAACGATGATCGTACTGTGTTTCCTGTAGACGGTGCAACCAGGCCCGCAGCGTGTTGATGCGGCGGTTGCGCTGGTTAGAACGCGGTCCCCTGCGACTCGGCTCCCGGTTGCCTTACGGGTTCCGCGGCCCGTGCAACTTCCACGGAGGCGCCCGGGGTCTGGTTCTGCACCAGTTCCTTCAGGGCCTTGCCCGGCTTGAAGGTGCCGACGCGTTTGGCGGAAATGGGAACTTCCTCGCCCGTTCGGGGGTTGCGGCCGATGCGCGAATCCCGCGTGCGGAGTTCGAACACGCCAAAATTGCGGATCTCGAGGCGATTACCTTCGGAAAGCAACTCGATGATGGCATCCAGGGTTGCCTGAACCACGTCGGACACTTCATTTTGCGTGTAACCGAGCCGTTCGGCCACGTCCACGACCAGTTCCCGTTTCGTCACGCTCGTACTTCTCCACACGTTCTACCGCGCCTCAACGCGGAATTGCAGCAGTTAAAGGACCGCCAATAACGCGGGCACTACCCGACCAGATCGTTCCAGGCGTTGCGGTACATGTCGCCCACGGGCGTGAACATGAACAGGATCGCCACGATGATGGCGATCACGATGATAATCAGGAATGTCTTGGTGCCTTTGGACATGCCTCCGCCGCCGGTCTTTATCTCCGCTTGCATGGAACCGACGTAGACTTTCTCGCCGGCCTCGGCGCGCACCTTCTTGTCTTCGAGTCCGCCCAGGGTTTCGTTGATGGAGATGAAGGCGCGGTGCCATTCGTTCTGTAGCTTCTTAATGGCCACTTCCGACTGGGAGTAGATGGCTTCGAGATTGGTCGCGCCCGAAATGATGTTCATGGTGTTCGAATCGAACTTGTAATCGGACCCCATGCCTTCCTTGAGTACCTGGTGCTCGCGCGCCAGTTTGCTCTTGATCTTCAAGAACTGGTTTTCGAGCTGCGCCTTGTTTACCCCCGGGCTCGGATACGCGCTGAGAATTTGGTTGAACAGCAGCCAGTCATTCATGAATTCCTGACAAAGCTGAATGTTGCGGTTGAGGGCTTCGATCGTCTTGAGTTGCTTCTTATTTGGGGCCATGGACCGCAGCCTTTCCTAAGGTTTGAGATTCCCCTCCAAAACCAGCCGACTCTAGCACACGGTGGGGGGGAAGTCAAACCTAAGTGGCCGACTTCAAATCGGTTAGCTAATCTCGCGTGCCAGGTGTCCCGCGACGCCTCGCCAATCCGCGTCTACGCTTTGGCCTGCATGAAGTTGCGCACGATGAATTTCCCGTCCCGGGTCAGGATGCTTTCGGGGTGAAACTGGACTCCCCAGATGGGGTAATCCTTGTGCGCCACCGCCATGATTTCCTTCTGGTCGGTCTCCGCGATGATTTCCAGGCAGTCCGGGCAGGTCTCCCGCTTGATGACCAGCGAATGGTATCGGGTCGCGTCGAAGGGTGAGGGCACGTCCTTGAACAGCGCATTGCCGGTGTGGGTGATGGAACTGATCTTGCCGTGCATGATGCGGTCGGCGCGGACCACGTCGCCGCCGAAGGCCTGGCCAATGCTCTGGTGGCCGAGGCAGACGCCGAGCAGGGGGAATTCAGGTCCGAGCTTCTTGATGGTCTCCACGGAGATGCCGGCCTCGTTGGGCGTGCAGGGTCCCGGCGACACAATGATGCGGTCCGGCTTGAGTTCGCGAATACCGTCGACGGTGATTTCGTCGTTGCGAAAGACCCGAATATCCGATTCCAATTCGCCGAAATACTGGACCAAGTTGTAGGTGAACGAATCGTAGTTGTCGATGAGCACGATCATGATTCCAGTCCTTTCTCGGCAAACTCCACGGCCCGGAAAAGGGCCTTGGCTTTGTTGACGGTTTCTTCGAACTCGCGTTCAGGCACGCTGTCATAGACGATGCCCGCGCCCGCCTGCACGTAGGCAACGTTGTCCTTCACGATCATGGTGCGGATGATGATGCAGGTGTCCATGTCGCCGTTGAAACTGATGTAGCCGCAGCCCCCAGAGTAGGGGCCGCGGCGGAGGGGCTCCAATTCATCGATGATTTCCATGGCGCGAATCTTCGGCGCGCCACTGACGGTTCCCATGGGGAAGGTGGCGCGCAGGGCCTCATAGGCGTCGGCGTCCGCTTTCAGTTGGCCTTCCACTTCGCTGACGATGTGCATGACGTGGGAGTAGCGCTCGATGGTCATCATGCGGCTGGGGTGTACCGTGCCGGGCACGCTGACGCGGCCCACGTCGTTTCGGCCCAGATCGACCAGCATGACGTGTTCGGCGACTTCCTTTTCATCGGCGAGGAGATCCTTCTCCAGCGCCAGGTCTTCGTCCACCGTTTCGCCTCGGGGGCGCGTGCCGGCGATGGGGCGCACCATGCAGCGGCGACCGGTGACTTGCGTCATGACCTCGGGGCTGGAACCGACCAGCGTGAAGTCGGGGTAGCGCACGAGCGTCATGTAGGGGGAGGGGTTGATGCAGCGCAAGGCGCGATAGAGGTTGATGGGGCTCGCATACACTTCGCGTTCGAAGCGTTGCGACAGGACCACCTGGAAGATATCGCCGGCGCAGATGTACTCCTTGGCCTTCTTCACGGCGTCGCAGAAGGCTTCCTTCGTGAAGCTGGACCGGATCTCGGTATTGGGTTCACCGGAATGGATGCGTTCCGTGGTGACGACGAGGGGCTGTTTCAGCGTGTGGTTCAGCTCGTGAATCTTGCGGACCGCTTCGTTGTACGCGGCCACGGGATCGTCCTGCACGTGGGCGTTGGAGACGATTTTCAGACGGTTGTTGACATGATCGAAGATGAGGATCGTGTCGGTGATCATGAAATAGAGGTCGGGCAGGTTCAGCGTGTCCGGGTTGTTGTCCGGCAGCTTTTCGAAGAAACGGACCTGGTCGTAGGACATGTAGCCCACCGCGCCGCCGTGGAACTTGGGCACGCCGTCCACCGCGACCGGGGTGTATTGCGACATCAACGCGCGGAGTTCATCGAGAGGGCGTTCCGATTCCGTCGTGGTTTCCTGGCCGTCGCGGATAACCGTGACCGAGGTACCTTTTGACCGAAACACGATGGACGGGTTTGCGCCGAGGAAGGAGTAACGGCCGATGGAGTCGGCGCGCTCCACACTTTCCAGCAGGAAGGAGTAGGGTTGGTCTTTCGAGATTTTCATATAGGCGGTGACCGGGGTCTCCAGGTCCGCCACGACGTCGCGGTACACGGGCACGAGGGAACCCGGTTTGGCGATGCGTTTGAACTCTTCCAGAGTCGGGTGAATCATGGGTCGTTTTCCTTTGTCTATATAATCGGACCGATCGGTCCGATCAGTCCTTGGCTACGCCGTCACCATCGAGCATCACGCTGCCGTCGAAGTCCACCTTGCGGTAGAAGCAACTGGTCTCGTTGGTGTGGCAGGTCGGGCCCACGGGGTCGCATTTCAGGAGCAGGGCATCGGCATCGCAGTCCGTCCGGATTTCGAGGACGTTCAAGACGTTGCCGGAAGTTTCGCCCTTGCGCCACAGTTTTTGGCGCGAACGGGACCAGAAACAGGCACGCCGTTCGCGCAAGGTGACCTCCAAGGCTTCGGGATTCATATAGCCGACCATGAGAATCTGCCCCGTCTCATGATGTTGCACGACGGCCACGATAAGGCCTTTGTCGTCGAACTTGATCATGTCGTTCAGGGTTTTCGGGTTCTCAGCTTCCATGACACTCCTCTCCATGGGCAATGGATCTATCGGTGGATCCTCCGCGCTTTGGGGCCACGGAAAACGGACCGGTGTCGCGACGCGACGAAATCAGTAAACGGGACGAAACGGGATTGGATTCAGGAATGGGTATAGTGACGCCATCGATGGTGGGAAAGCGAATGTGGCATCACGGGTCCTCCAAGGGGCGGCGTCTGCTGACACCGCAATCAAATACGCCTAGTGCGTGGGCGCACTATTGCACAAGTCATGCATATTTTTCAAGCACCGCCCGGGAAGGGGTGAGTGTCGGCGGGCCGGACGCTGATTGTGACACCATGCCGCCTCAAAATCCGAAATTCG
>CAZWDH010000031.1:0-4571 GCA_964632865.1 uncultured Nitrospiraceae bacterium | reverse complement strand
TGACCAAAATTCTAATGGATGTCACGATGCGGCTTATGCATCGCATCTGAGGTATTGCGGATGGGGATTGAGGCTGTCTCGCGTGTCGACTTGGGCGAGGACGCCCAAGCCACGAAGAGCGGGGTGCTTATGAGCATTTGTGGCGATACGACGGATTTTCGGCGGCAAATGTGGCAATCTCGCGGCTCGTGCTAATCCTGCGTTACGTGGTAGCAATGCGTTAGGCGGGAGGCACCCGTGGTATGGGGATTGCTCCCAGTTGGGGAACCGACAGGTCCTGTGCCTGAGGTTGGCGTCCGCTAAAGGGCTGAGTGGTCGCCGTGATTGGGAAGTGTGTCGGGTTCGAGCGGCGTCGCGCTTGTAGTTCGAGCTGGGATTTGCCGGTCAGGGAGCCGACGGGGTTGGGGACGGGCTTCGTTGCCCGTGCGAACGGAGGAGCGGTATGTGGCCATTGCCTGAAGGCGCACGCTACGTAAATGAAAAGAAGTACAATCTCGTGGGGACCGGGGAATTCCGATCCGGCACCTACTACCGGCTGGCGGTATTGGCCTCGCACCTCTTTGCGATGGTGGGGATGGCGGGCGAGGTCCGGTATTGTCCGCAGGACTGGGCGCGGGAGCAGGTGGACAGGAACCGGGTGGACAATTTGCCCTGGGCGATGGAACTTGCCGTGGACGATTATCCCGAGGTCCAGGCAATCGAAGTCCGGGAACTCGCGGGATAACGGCACTTCAACCTGGCATGGTCCGAATCGCTATCGAAATCGGGATCGGAAACACACTTCGATCCCGATAGTGAATTGAATTTGGACCGGAACCTGTTACACGCCAGAAGCCGGGCGGTTCTCGTCGTCCTCTTCGTCCTTCGTTGATTCCTCAATAGCGAGGGCGTCGAACGAGGTGTCATCGCCGGATGACTCTTCACCTCCCTCGAGCGAGACCGGCGTTGCTTCGGTTTCTGACTCTTCGGATTCCCATGCGACGGGAAGTTCCGGCTCATCTTCGGCTTCGCCGGTGAGGGAGCGTTCCTCTTCCTCGGCGGCCTGCACGGATTCTTCGTAGGTGACGAGGTCTTCCGAAACCGGCGTCTCATCCTCGACCACCATGGGTTCCTCCACGATGGGTTCCGGCTCCGGGATGGTCCGGGCGACGGGCGTGGCGACTTCCGCGATGGGCGCGGAAGATTTCAGGGTGGAAGCAGGTTGTTCCGCTGTTTCGGTGTTGACGATGTTGACCGCGACTTCGCCTACCTCTTCCGCGCCGATGACGCTGCGTGCCAGTTCGTCGAGGTAGGTTTTCAATTGGATCGACGTTTCGCGCACGCTCGCATCCGCTGGGTTCAGCAGGTGGACATCGGCGTGCACGTTTGCCTTGTCTGCGGCCTTGGTCGGTGTGAGACGGACGGTTCCTTTCTTTACAACCGGCACCTTGTTAAAGGTCTTGTTCAGCGAATTGGCAATGGGATCGAGCTGTATCGTCACGGGGCCGTTTCCGTCATTGTAGCGCAGTTCACGCGATCGCCGCCGTCCGCCGCCCAGGGGAAGCAACGCGAATACCGCGAGCACTGCGGCAACAACGCCGATGGCGATTCGTAGCATCGGATTCGGTCCAGGAAGCTGCACGACGACCGTCTGGTACAGTCCGCTTACGGAAAAGATGGCGAGGGCGGCGCCTCCGGCGAGGACGGCTACACAAGCAAGCTTCTGGATGATTGTCTGGAGGATTCGCATGAGTGGATTTCCTTTTCCCGGGACCTTAGCCGACCCCCAGCCGGTTGCGGCGGGTTTGCGCGGGCGGTCCCGTTCGCCCCGGAAGCGGGGACATCAATGCCGGGGCGCCCGCAGACATGCCTCTACTATCGCGTTTTTGCGATGAATTGATCAACCATGTCGGCGGATAGGTCCCCGCGACGGAACCGATCGCTCTGGAGAATCTTGGCACAGAGGCTTGCCGAGGTTTTGACGCCGACGGTGGTGAATTCGTTTAGGGCGCCGGCGAGGCGATTGATGGCCTCTTCGCGGTCGGTGCCCCACGAGATGACTTTGGCGAGCAGAGAATCGTAGTACCGCGGCACCGTATAGCCCGGGAACACATGGCTGTCAATTCGGATGCCGGGACCGCCGGGGATGTGGCAGCGGGTGATGGTACCGGGACAGGGCGCGAAGTTGTTGTCCGGATCTTCCGCATACACGCGGGCTTCGATGGAATGGCCCTGCGGCTTGACCGTGGAGATTTTCAGTGGTTCGCCGGCGGCGATTCGGATCTGTTCTTTGACGAGATCGATGCCCGTGACCTCTTCGGTGACGGGATGCTCGACCTGGATGCGGGCGTTGAACTCGATGAAGTAGAACTGTCCGTCGGCCGCGACGAGAAATTCGGCCGTCCCGGCGTTGGAGTAGCCCATGGCTTTTGCGGCGCGATACGCGGCCTTGGACATCTTGGCGCGCATGGAACTCGTCAGCCGGGGGGACGGAGTCTCCTCGATCAGCTTCTGGTGACGGCGCTGAATGGTGCACTCACGCTCGCCGAGGGTGATGATTTTGCCGTGTTCATCGCCGAGCACCTGAATCTCAACGTGCCGGGCGTTCTCGAGGAACTTTTCGAGATACACGCCGCCGTCGCCAAAAGCCGCCTGGGCTTCGACGGTGGCCATGTTGACGGCCTTCTGGAGCGCGGCGTCGTTGTGGGCGATTCGCATGCCCTTACCGCCGCCGCCGGCCGAGGCTTTCACGAGAACCGGGAACCCGATTTCCTTGGCGATGGCGAGCGCTTCCGCAGGTTCCTTGACGAGGCCTTCGCTGCCAGGCACGACAGGTACGCCGGCGGATTTGACCTTTTCGCGGCACGCGGACTTGTCGCCGCTGAGGGAAATGGCTTCCGGCGAGGGGCCGATGAACCCGATGTTGCAATCGCGGCACATGGCGGCAAACTTGGCGTTTTCCGAGAGGAACCCGTAGCCGGGATGGATGGCGTGGGCGTCGCAGATTTCCGCCGCGGTGATGATGCTCGGGATGTGGAGGTAGCTTTCCGTCGCCGTAGGTGGTCCGATACAGATGCTTTCGTCCGCCAGGGAGGCGTGAAGGCAGTCCTGATCGGCCGAGGAATAGACGGCAATGGAGGTAATCCCCGAGTCACGGCAGGCGCGAATGATTCGCACGGCGATCTCGCCGCGGTTGGCTATGAGGATGCGTCGAAACATGGGCGGCGCCTACTCGGCCGGCCGCACGGCGAAGAGGGGCTGATTGTATTCGACCGGCTCACCGTTATCGACCAACACGCTTACGATAGTGCCGTGGACCTTTGCGGCCACTTCGTTCATCAGCTTCATGGCTTCAACGATACAGACCGTTTGCCCGGCTTCCACTTCATCGCCTGGCGTCACGAAGGGCGGTTCACCCGGCGCGGGCGAGGCGTAGAATACGCCGACCATGGGCGAATCGATAGTGACCAGCCCTTCCTCGATCTCTTCGGCCTGGGGCTCCGGCGCGCTCCCCTGCATGGGTGGGGCCGATGGCTGCTGGGCTTCCACGGCGATGTGCGCGGGGGCCGGCATGTGCGTCAGCACGGGATGATGGTGCACGGCCTCCGCTTGGGGTTTGCAGAGCCGGATACGCCGGCCTTCCTCTTCTATCTCGATCTCGGCAAGCTCAGAGGATTGAAAGATCCCGATGAGTTCCCGAAGTTTGTCCAGGTCCAATGACCTACCCTCCGTCGATTCGCGGATCGGTTGACCGCGCGCCAAAGGACGCGCGGCTGGCCGGCATCACGCCCGTTCGATGTATTCGCCCGTGCGGGTGTCGACCTTGATTGTCTCGCCCTCGTTCACAAACAGCGGCACTTGGACGGTCGCGCCCGTTTCGAGGGTGGCCGGTTTCGTGCCGCCCGTGGCGCGGTCGCCCTGCACTCCCGGGTCGCACTGCGTGATAAGCAGCGTGACCGCGATCGGGAGATGCAGCTTGATTACCTTCCCGTCGTAAAAGACGAGATTGGCATTGTTATTCTCTTTGAGCCAGTACTTATTATCTCCCACGACATTCTCGCCGACAGCGATTTGCTCGAAGGATTCGGGGTCCATGAAATGATAGAGGTCGCCGTCGTGGTAGAGGTATTGCCAGGGCCGTTCCTCCAACCGGACATCTTCCATTTTTTCGCCGGACCGGAAGGTCTTCTCCAGGACGCGGCCGCTGAGCACGTTCTTGAACTTGGTGCGCACGAAGGCGCCACCCTTTCCTGGTTTAACGTGCTGAAATTCAACGATTTCCATGAGTTCGTTGTCCAGCAGGACCACCAAGCCGTTACGAAAATCCGCCGTAGAAATCATGCTCCGAGAATCCTCAATTCCTTGGGTGTCACGCTGAGATTCTCGCATCCGTCCTCGGTGACAGCCACCAAGTCCTCGATGCGAACCCCGCCGCGGTCCGGCAAGTAGATGCCGGGTTCAATGGTCACAATCATGCCCGGTTCGAGAATGGTTTGGGATTCCGGATTGAGGCGGGGCGCTTCGTGAATTTCGATGCCCACCCCGTGACCAAGCCCATGACCGAAATGGTCGCCGTGCCCGGCTTCCGCGAT
>CAZWDH010000030.1:0-35158 GCA_964632865.1 uncultured Nitrospiraceae bacterium | reverse complement strand
CGTAGAGCGAATCGAGAGACCGTTACCCCTTCGCCGTCTCCATCATCGAGATGAAACGCTCGAAGAGGTACCGGCTATCATGCGGGCCGGGGGACGATTCGGGGTGGTACTGGACGCTGAAGATGGGGAGTTTCTTGTGTTCCATGCCTTCGACGGAGCCGTCGTTGAGGTTGGTGTGGGTGACGCTGACTTCGGAGGCGTCGAGCGAATCGGCGTCGACGGCGAAGCCGTGGTTCTGGGCGCTGATTTCGACTTGGCCGGTCGTGTGGTTCATGACGGGCTGGTTGCCGCCACGGTGTCCGAATTTTAACTTGAAGGTCGTGCCGCCGAAGGCGTGTCCGAGGATCTGGTGGCCGAGGCAGATGCCGAAGATGGGCTTCTTGCCGAACAGGCCCTGCACAGTGGGGTAGATGTACGGCAATGCGGCCGGGTCGCCGGGGCCGTTGGACAGGAAGATGCCGTCGGGCTTCTGCGCGAGGGCGTCTTCGGCCGACGCGGTGGCCGGCATGACGATGACCTTGCAGCCCGCCTCTTCGAGGAGCCGCAGGATGTTGTATTTGATGCCGTAGTCGAAGGCGACGACACGGTACTTGCCCTCGAAGTTCGGGTTCCACTCGTAGGGTTCCGTGACGCTCACGGCCTTCACGTAATCGCTGCCCGCCATATCCGGCGAGTCGATGGCTTTCTGGATGAGGCTGTCGCGGTCGAAGTCGACCGTGCTGACGACGGCCTTCTTCGCGCCTTCCGTGCGGAGCATCTTGGTAATGCGGCGCGTGTCGACGCCGTCGATGGCCACGATGCCGTGTTCCTTGAGGTATTCGGGGAGCGTCTGTTTCGCGCGCCAGTTGCTGGGTTCGAAGCAGCATTCGCGCATGACGAAGCCTTCGACGAAGGGTTTGCGCGATTCGACATCTTCCGGGTTGACGCCGTAGTTCCCGATGAGGGGGTAGGTCATGGTGACGATCTGGCCGGCGTAGGAGGGGTCCGTCAGGATTTCCTGGTACCCCATCATGCTGGTGTTAAAGACCAGTTCGCCGAAGGATTCGCCCTCGGCGCCGACCGCCCGGCCCTCAAAAACCGCTCCATTTTCGAGCGCAAGTATGGCTTTCACAGACAGATTCCTCTTGATTGGTAAATTCTGACGATCATAACGGAACGGCGTTGATCGGTTCAAATTGTGCGCGGATTCTGGGCCGGCATGACGGGTCGTTGTACTGCGTGGACTGGACCCAGTGAACTTCCCCCTTTGCCCCCTTGTATGATGAATTACGTGGATTTTGGTGCTTGCGGAAAATGCCGTCGTTGGGGTTTTCTTTTTTTGGTTTTTCGGGTCCTGGGCACCAGGGAAAACTCGATGTCTCCCCGGCTGTTGTCCGCGTGGGTGGTCATGGGAACGGCAAACCCGTACAATCGCGGGCGGTGACGGATACGGGAAACCTTCATGGGTCAAGCCACGAGATCACATTTGCGTTCCTCCTCTGATACGAAGCCGGTGAACCGAGTTGCAGAATCCCCCCTGCCGGGGCGGGCGGATATCCTGGGCGTTCCCAATCCAATCCTCGTGGCCGCGCTCTGGTTGTGGCCGATTCCGGTGTTGATCGTCGCGTGGCGCTATTTGCGGAAGCTACCATCGCCTCCAGCAATGGAGCCTGAGCCGCAATGGCTCGGCCGGCCGTTGCGGGTATCGCTGGACGGTCTGGACAAGTTAAGCCTGGCGATTCTGTTGGCGCTTTTCGTCCTGATATGGCTCGGACGGAATTCGATCTTTCCGGTGCCGCCGGATTCGTATTACCACCTCATGGTCGCGCGCGAAATTTACGAGACCCATTCCGTACCGCTATGGAATTCCTGGGAATGGGCACCGCTCGGGCGGCCGCACCTCTACCCGCCGCTGTACCACGTTTTGCTGGCCCTCTTCGCCGTGCCCTTCAATGGCGATCTCCTCGCGGCCTTTCGTAATCTGCAACCGGCCATGCTGCCCTTTGCACATCTGACGACGTGGTATCTGGCGCGGTGGTTGTTCGATTCGCGCCGCGCGTTTATTGCGCTTCTGATCGTTGGGCTCGACCCCGTGCTGGTTACCTCTTCCGCGCTCGGGATGCCGGGCGTCTTAGTGACGTCGTGGGTGAGCATACTCGTGGTGTTCTTTCTTTCGGGCCGGTGGATCCTTGCCTGCGCGATGTTAACTGTCGCGTTCTACACACATCTCGGCATACCCGCGCTGACGCTCGTTGGATTGGGGTTGTTTTGTCTGATCCGCCGGCAGTACTTGACGCGCTATGTCGGGATGGCAGTGGTGGCGCTCGCGCTCGCCTCGCCGTGGTTCATCCGAATCTACGTATTTCGGGACTGGTTCACCCATCCGCTCGACGCGGGCCTGTACGGCATCATCGAACCGTGGAAGATGCCGTTCATCAAGCTCGCCTGGTTGCAGATGATCAATCTCTTCGTCGTGCTACTCGTAATCCTCGCGGTACCGCAGATCCGCTGGCGCGAGACCCGCAACCTCGTCCTGCTCTGTCTGCTTCTCGGTTTCCTGCCGATGCTGTTCAGCTACGGCGGGCGGTACTACATTCACACCATCCATCTGTGGGCCATCTTTGCCGCGGTACCGTTTCTTGGGTTTGTCGGCGAACCCTTGCGATGGCGGCGCGTCGGCGCGTTGGCTTTGCTCGCGCTGTGTCCGGCGCCGTCCCTGATCGGCCAGGGTACGCCGTATGCCCCCGGCGTGTACCCCATGCCGTCCGCGTGGATGGTCGGGCCGGTGGTGGCCGCGGGCGGGCTGAAGTTGCTTGACGGAGGAGGCGGACTGGGCTTCGCTTCGCTGGAGGACTGTCAGACCGTGGCGGAGGAGATCCAGGCCAGGACCGAGCCGGACCAGATTGTGTATTTCACCTGGGACCGCGACCTCGGTGTGGCGATCGGCTACTTGAGCGGCCATCCCATCGATACCGGGGCCTGGGAGGAAACCATGCCCGATGAACTCAGCCGCAACTTGATTCGGTGGTACGCGTTCAACGACAAGACCCCCTGCTACGTCTCTCGTGTCGGTTACGGCGTTCCCCATCAGATCGAGGAGCGCGAGATCGCGGGCATGTACATTGGGCTTCGCGCCGCCGAGGAACCGGGTGAGAGCGACAAGCGCGATGCGGAAAAGAAGAAGCGCCAACAGAAGAGACGCGAACATCGGGAAGCGAAGGAATCGACGTCATGAGAATCGTCCTGGCTCTTATCATGCTGGCTGTGCCCCTTTTGCCGGCGAGCGCGGATGCGCCTTGCCAGTACTCGTTCACCCTCTGGAACTGGGAGAAGGGGTACCGGGACCTGGCGTTCTTCCGCAATCAGGTCGATGCGTGCGCCGATGCGGGATTCAATTTGATTGAACTGGGCGCGGGATGGCCGGACTGTGAACCCGAACCGGGTATCTATGATTTCTCGATGGTCGACGAGCGCGTGGATTACATTCGCGAAAAGGGCCTGGACATCCGGTTGCGCGTCGACGTGAGCCATTGGCCGGGCTGGTTCGAGCCGGAGTTGTTTCAGAATCCGGACGGCACCGTATTCATCCCGGAACGCGGCTATCCGAGTGTCTTCAGCCCGCGCAATCGCGAACATCAGCTCCGGTTCGTGAGCGCGCTCGCAACACACTTCGCGAACCGCGGCTTCACGTACACGCCGGGCTTCAGCGTCCACATGGAGGTCAAGTTCGCGGCGTGGAACTCGTACGAGCCCGCAGCCAGGAGCGCGTTTCGCGATTGGCTGGCAGGGCGATACGGGTCCATCGAGGAGCTGAATCGGACGTGGCGCACGGAGTTTGGCCACTTCGACGCGATCGACCCGCCGGTGCCCGGCGCAACGTCGGGCGAACCCGATCTGAGTCCAGCGGTGCGCGATTGGATTTTGTTTCGGGAGCAGGCGCTCCGGAATTGGGTAGAGGGGTTTGCGCACGCGGTTCGCGCGAATGACCCGTCCGCGAAGATCTCGGTTCCCCTCGGCGAGAGCTACCGGCGCGAATCCGCAGCCTTTGCCAATCTCGACTACTGGGGGTATTCGCGCGCGGCGGACGAGGTTGTCCACTCCTATGACTTCTTCTGGCACGGCCCCGGTGGCAAGGCGCAGGTACAGACTGCGGTCGCCACCATGACGGGGATCACGCAGCGTCCGGTTGTGCTGGAGATCGATGGTCCCTACGCCATCGAACACTTTGGATACACGACCGAGGACTACGAGGAGGTCGGAAGGCTGGCGAGGTTGGCGGGGGCCGCGGGGATTCAAGTGACAAACTGGGGGAGCACGGACGTCCGCACGCAGGACTGGATGGCGCGACTTGGGAACAGCCTCCGAGATCTCGACGTGGATGACGGTTCGGTCGCGCAGGCCGAAGTCCTTTACTACGTTTCCAAGTGGCAGAACTATGCCTATCGCGAAGCGGACGAATGGCTGTATGAGCGCCAGTTTGGCTTGCTTGGCGCACTGCGTGCGGCGGGAATCCCGACGCGCGTCGTGACGGACGAGAATATTCTGACCGAGTCGTTCACCGCGGATGCGTTGTTTATCCCCTATGCGCCGCTCGTCGATGCGCCCGTGCGCGAGCAGATTCGCACGCTTTCCTATGGCATGCGTACCGTTTCCAATGAACCGGTTGGATTGTACACGGCATCGGCGAAGACGGAAGGCCAGTTTGGCGCGAAGATTGAGCGCGTGGAAAACGCGTGGCCCACGGAAGGGGACGCGCTGAAGGCGCTGGTGCAGGGGAGCGGGGAATCACGCCGGCTTCGGGTCGCGGCGGCGCAGTTTCACACGAAGTTCGATGTGGCCTACAACACGGACCGCATCGTGCAATTATTGTGCGAAGCGGCTGAACGCGATGTGGACGTGGTTGCATTTACGGAGATGGCGCTTACCGGGTACTCCAAACGGGCCGAGTTCGCGGAAACGATCGATTGGGACTTGATCGACGCGAGTCTACAACGTATTCGCGAGACGTGTCGGGAGTATGGGCTTTACGCAATACTCGGCGCGCCGACCCGCGACGGCGACGCGCTTTTTTGTTCCGCGATCGCTATTGATCCGTCTGGCGATGTAGTCGATATCTATGAGAAGACCTATCTCGCCGGAGAACAGTGGGCAACGCCCGGCTGGAAGTTGACCATGTTTCCGATTCGCGACGTGCAATGCGGGACCTTCATTTGTCACGACGAGCGCTATCCGCACCTGGTGCAACTACGCGCGCTGGCCGGGGCGCAATTGTTCTTCTACATTTCCTGCGAATCCGGCCTGGCAGACGAACATAAGATTGGCCCGTATCGTGCGCAGATTCAGGCCCGGGCCGTGGAGAATGGCGTGTACATCGTGCATGCGAATACGCCTGCCCGCCTGGACGACTGGACTGCTGGCGATGCGTCGCACGGGCAGAGCCGAATCATTGGGCCGGATGGCAACCTGCTCGCGGAAGGAAGCATGGAAGGGGAGGAGTTGGTTGTAGCCGATATCGACTTGCAACACGCCCGCAAAGGCGGGATGGGTGCGGCGCTCACATCAGGTCCTGCGGCGCAATGGATTCGCGAAGGGGTTCAATTAGTCGGCGAGCGGGAGTAGGCCGGGCGCCGCGTCGGCCGATCCGTTCGGCGTCAGATCCGCCCCATCGAGCGTGCCATCGCCGTCGGTGTCAGGATTTAAGGGATCGACGTCCGCCCCGTCGGGCACACCGTCTCCATCGGTGTCGGGATTCAGACGGTCTGTCTCCCCGGGATCGACGACACCGTCTTGATCGGGGTCTTCCCGATCGTCCGCGAGACCGTCGTCGTCGAGATCCTGAACGTCCACGCCAGCATCGCCGAGCCACGCGAACAGGTCCGCCGCGAACCGTCTACTCTCGATTGCCTCCAGATGCTGCGACCCGAGCGGTTCGCACGATGCGAGCACGGCGATCCGGCCGGAGCCCATCCTCCGAACCGCGAAGCCGGCGTATCGGCCATCGGGAGTGGCCATCAGCACTTGCCACGGCGGTTCGGCCTGAAGCGCGACGGCGTCCGATACGCGCCACGACTCCGTCTCTCGGGTAAGGGTGGTGTTCGCGGCGCGCACGAACCGGTCGGGCGCCGATCCATTGGGAATCAGCAGCAAGCCAGCGGGCGCAAGCCAACGCGCCACGCGCTCCCGGTTCGATTCATCGGAGTCATGCGGAAGGTAGACCAGCGCGCCTCCGCGGGAAACATAGTCGAGCACCGCTTGCCGAGTTACCATGCCGGTGACGACTGCCTCCGAGTCAAGCACCACGATGGCGTACGGCGTCAGCTGCGTCGCGATCGGAACTTCAGCCAGATGATGGCTGAAGTGAAGCGGCGGCGCAGCGAGAAGATCGGCCAATTTTCTGAATCCCAAAGGGTCGCTTGGGTGGCGGATATCTTTCCTCGCTGAGCGCCCGAGAACCCAAAGCACTCTCCGGACCGGTGGACGGGACGGAGCGACCTGCACGGCAATGCGGTATTGCTGGCGCGCCCCGCCTGGCGCATCCGGATCGAGAAACAGGTAGATCGAGCCGGAAGCGGTCGAACCTCGTTCATACAACTGTTTGTCCACGCCCATAAGAAACCAGCCGCGACCACTTCCGGTTTGCGGGTACAGACTGAGCCAGGGAATCTGGCGGCGATCCCAGTCCACACGCCATCGTGTCTCGGCACCGTCCGGAATGACCTGCACGGCGCGCAATTCACTTCCTGCGGATTCGTCCCGGAGCCGGACGAAGTGCGGCGGTGGAACTTCCAACGCCGCAATGCTCTCTACGGCGCCCGAATCGTGCAACGGAGTGCCGGCGAGCGGCGCGATTGCCTCAACGATACCGGTTGGAAACGCGGTCACGAGTCGAGGCGTCATTTCGCTTTCTGCGGCCTCGATTGCGTGGACGCGGTTGGCTTCCCCCACGAGAAGGGATTTGTCCGCCCAGGCCAGCGCCTTCACCCTCGAATCGAATCGAATGGGCGTTGCCCCGGGCGCGCCGCCGGGCCAGACTTCGACACGGTTTCCGATGGCAACGGCCACGGCGCTTCCTGACCGTTCTGCAGCGAGCAGCAACGGTCCATCCGTCCCGGTGAAGGGATACTCGGCGAGCTTCTCGATCCCGGACGCGCTCGTGAGCAGTTGGATCAGGTAGGCAAAACCGCTATGCGCCTCTCGCGTGCAAACCCAAAAGGTGCCGTCGCCGGACACTTGGATAGGGGTCAATTCGGGATTGGTAACTCCTTTAAGTTCGAGAATGGGCGCCCCTGCTTCCCACGTGTTCGGATCAACGGCACACACCCACGTGGCGTCTCTTAACGATTGGCGATCGGAACCGGGCCCCGTGGCGAGAACAACGATCTTTCCGGTCGCCGATGTCTGGACCAGAGCAGCCGGCGAGTAATCGGAATGGCCGGGGTAGACGTCCAGGCGCTCTATGACGACTTCTCCGCGCTCAAGGTCGCGCACATGGAGCACAGCGCCTTCGGCGGCAGTCCCGCACAGAACCGCTACATCGTGTCGCCCGGCCAACACGATCGCCGCAGCCGGTCTTCCCGGAAGCAACCAGGACGCGGCTTTGCCGACGATAGTTGCAGGACGTGCTCGCGTTAACTTGTGAACTTCTACGCGGCCCGGCCCGACAGATTCGGGAGACTGCGGCGTGCCCAGTGTGACGAGCAGCGGGTTTCGTTCGTTCTCCGGCGGGACCAAGGCTGCCGCCCAGTGTGACCAGCCTGCATCGGATATCGACCAAGATAACGGCGCAAGACGTCCCGTCGCGCCATCAACCAACGTAATGAAGGTTGCGGACGGCCCAGCGCCGTCTGCGTAGCGCTCTTCCGTGGAAACCGCGACGGATGGGTAACTCTCCGAGCGCAGCGGAAATCCGAGTGGCCGGTTGCCGGGCAACAGTATCGGGGGTGCAAGCGTTTCGCCGGACCGGATATCGAGGGCTTGAGTATAGACGCGCACCGCCTCGCCCATAGCGTCGAGAGTAGTCGTCTCGATGAGCGCAGCGGGTCCTCCCGTCGAGAATTTTGGACCTTGCGGGTGCGCGAGGGACGCGCATGCCACGTAGATGAGAAATGCAAGAAACGCAACGGCAGGGTTCAAGGAGAAGGAGCGATGTTTCCTTTGTTCACCGAATATCCGTTTGTCCGCGCGTGACGCCATAGGGGTACATCATAGTCGAGAGATGAGGCCGGAAGCTCGCGCAATCACGAATCCCAGCCCTGTGCGAGCCGGTTCAGCGACCGCCTGCGAGCGGGATTCGTTGGGACCATGACACGGCGCTCGATCGCGCGTACCAGGGCATTGGCTTCGTCTTCGAAAAAGCCGATCCCGAAGTATTGCGGTACGCCCTGGTAATCGAAGGTCACACAGCAACCACCGCCGCCGCGCCAATTGATCATGTTCAGGTGCGTCTGCGGCGTGGGCGGCAACAATTCGACCCGGAGGTCGCGGACGAACAGCAGGTCAAACTCGGTGGTTCGTCCGATACCCAGAACGTCGCGTTCGATCGTGATCTTTTTGTCGTCCGCGGCGATGGTTTCGCCGCCGCCGACCATCCAGAGCCACCAATAGAGGATGCATCCGCATCCGACGGCCATTCCGAAGACTGCCGCCAATGCAGGGATTCCCTGGGCAGTCATCGCCTCGTAGCGAATCAGGCGGTCAATCCCGTAGAGCACGGCGAGACAACAGGCCGAAAGGAAGAACAAGGCCGGTGCGGACACGAGCCAGGTGCTCTTGACCGGAATGGAGATCCGGTATCCGTCGGGGCGATTAAACACATAAAATGGTGGCGTCGCCCGGGCGAAGGACTTTAACGGCGCTGCAGCTAATGCCATCGGTCTAATCCCTTGCAGGTTTGGTGCTACCGTGGCTGCCTTGGAATGGCGTCATTACTTTCCCTGTACCTCTTGTACCACATTTTCGAGGCTTTGCCTATCCGGTAGGGGATGCGTGGGGCGGAGAGGAATCGAATCAGGATGGTCCCTTGAACTGATCGAGCAGCACTGCCGCCAGAATTACGACGCCCAAGATTACCTGTTGGCCGAAGCTCTCCATGCCAATCCAGGTTAGCCCGGTGGCCAGGACAGCAATGATCAGGAGACCGATGAACGTGCCCATGATCGTGCCGCGTCCGCCGGTGAGGCTGGTGCCACCCACGACGACCGCCGCGATGACCTGCAGCTCGTCGCCCACGCCCACGGTGGGATCGCCGGATCGCAATTTGGACGACAGCATCAGTCCTCCCAAAACCGAGAGCACGCTGCTCATGCAATAGACGGCGAGTTTCACCCGGTTCACGGGGACGCCGCTCAACCGGGCGGATTCCTCCCCCCCGCCGATGGCCCGCACTTCGCGCCCGAATCGTGTCGTGTTCAGCAGGATGCCACCGGCGATGAACACCAGCAGCATGACCACCACGCCCACGGGGACGTGCCCGGCGATCGTGTAGCGGCCCAAGAAGATGTAGTTCGCGGGCAAGTCGCTTACCGGGGTGCCCTGCACGAGCATGTAGCCGGCGCCGCGCATGGAACTCATGACCGCGAGAGTCGCGATAAACGGAGGAATCTTGAACCGCGTAATAAACAGACCGGACAGGCATCCGGTCGCTAATCCGGCGGCCATGGCGGCCAGCCATCCGCTTGCCAGGACCCACGCGGAATCGCCGCCGATGGCGCGGGTGACGAGCGCGCCAACGACCCCGCCGAAGGCGATCATGGATCCCACCGAGAGATCGATTCCACCGGTGATGATGACGAAGGTCATGCCCACGGAGACCACCCCGTAGATGGCGGATTGGTTCAGAATCAGAATGAGGTTGTCGACGGAAAGAAAGGGGCGTATGCCCTGGTATCGGGCAATGCCTTCAAACACGGCGCATTCGATGGCAAGGGCGATAAGCAGAAACCCGTAGATTCGCAAAAACTGGCCTGTGGCCGCAGAGGAAGAAGGAGTTTCGTTCGTCGCAGTCACCATCAGGCCATTGCGGCGAGGGTCTCGCCGGTAGCCAATTGCATGATGCGTTCCTGCGTGGCTTCGTCGCGCGACAGTTGGCCGGCCAGATGCCCTTCGTGCATGACCAGAATCCGGTCGCACATGCCCAGCACCTCGGGCAATTCGCTCGAGATCATCAGGATGCACACGCCCTTCCGCACGAGATCGTTCATGAGCCGGTAGATCTCGACCTTCGCGCCTACGTCGATGCCGCGCGTGGGTTCGTCGAAGATGAGCACCTTAGATTCCGTGAAGAGCCACTTCGCGAGCACAACCTTCTGCTGGTTGCCGCCGCTTAGATTCTGCGCAGTCTGCTCGATAGACGGGGTCTTGATTTGCAGGTCACGGACGTATTCGCTCGTGACCTGCCGCTCCTTCTTTCGATTAACGAAGAGACCGCGCACGAGCGATGCGAGATTGGCGAGGGTCGTGTTCTCGCGCACCGTCATTCCCAAAATGAGACCCTGATTCTTGCGGTCCTCGGTCAATAGCCCGATGCCGTAATGAATGGCGTCCTGCGGCGAACGTACAGCGATGGCTTTGCCATCGAGGACAATTTGCCCGCCGTCGATCCGATCGGCGCCGAAGATGGCCCGTGCGACCTCCGTTCGCCCCGCGCCGACGAGACCGGTCAGGCCGACAATCTCGCCACGGTGCAGCGAGAAGCTGACGTCTTGAAACGCACCGGTTCGTGCCAAGCCCTCGACGCGAAGCCGTTCTTCGCCGAGTTCGAAGAGTTCCTTCGGGAATTCGTGGGTGAGTTCGCGGCCCACCATCATCTTGATGATGTCTTCGCGGGTGACTTCCGATACGGGTTTGGTGGCGATGTATTCGCCGTCTCGCATGACGGTGACGCGATCGCCGATGGTGAAGATCTCCTCGAGCCGGTGGGAGATGTAGATCATTCCGATCCCTTGTTCCTTCAGCTCGCGAATCAGTGCGAACAGGGCGTCCAGCTCGTGATCCGTCAAGGTCGCGGAAGGCTCGTCCATCACGATGATCTTGGAATTAAAGGAGAGGGCTTTCCCGATCTCGATCATCTGCTGCTGGGCGACGCTGCATTCGTTGACGGGCTTGCGCACGTCGAGGTTCACGCGAATGCGGCGCAGAATTTCGCGGGCGTCTTGGTACATTTTCGACCAGTTGATGAACGGTGTCTTGCCAAGTCGCGGTTCGCGGCCCAGGAAGATATTCTCCGCGACGCTGAGAAACGGACTGAGATTGAACTCCTGATAGATCATGCTGATGCCCAACTGCTGGGCATGGTGCGGACTATGAATGGTGACCGGTTCACCGGACAGGAGGATCTCGCCGGAATCCGCGGGTTGCGCGCCCGAGAGGATCTTCATCAGCGTCGATTTTCCCGCGCCATTTTCACCGACGAGGCAATGCACTTCGCCGGGCCGAAGATTCAGTTGGCCGTTCTTGACGGCGACGACACCGGGAAACCGCTTCACGATGTCCTTCATCTCGAGGACGTATTCACTCATCCGTTTTGCTCCGCCAGGAGGCTCTCCCGGTCGATGACGTTTACCTGCACGGGAATCACCTTGGGCACTTCCTCGCCCGCAAAGTGGGCCGCGATGGTTTCGATAGTTGTCTTGCCGATTTCAACGGGATGCTGGACCGTATCAGCCTTGAGCGCTTTCCCGGAAAGGATGGCCTCCCGGGCTTCGGGCGTACCGTCGTACCCCACGATGATTACTTTGTCCTGCAATCCCGCAGACTCCAGCGCCGCCAAAGCACCCAGCGCCGAATCGTCGTTAATGCCGAAGATGGCGTCGAGGTCGGGATTGGCCTGAATGACATCCATTGCGGCGCGCATGGCTTTGTCGCGCACGCCCCCGCCGGGGGCCCGCTGCACGATTTCGATTTCCGGATACTGGGCCAGGGCCTCATCAAATCCTGCGACGCGTTCCTGCACGGATGCTGTCTCGGGCTGGTCGATGATGGCGACCTTGCCATTTCCGTTCAGCAGTTTGGCCAGGTATTCTCCAATGAGCCGGCCGCCTTGCACGTTGTCGGAGGCGATGTGAGACACGACGTCCACGCCGTGTGCGGCGATATCCACCGTAAATACAGGAATGCCTGCTGCCTGTACATCCTGGATGGCGGGCGCAATACCCGCTGAGTCTTTCGGGGCCACAATGACGGCGTCCACACCCTGTTGCACGAAGGTTTCGAGTTGGTTGACCTGTTTTGGGCCGTTAAACTCGGCGTACTGAATCCGGAGCGTGATGCCCTTCTCGGCCGCCGTCTCTTCCATCGCGCCGACCAGATCCCGGTAGAACTGGTGGCTTTGGGTCAATAGCGAGGCTCCGACGATCTTGTTCGCCGGCTTTTGCGGATCGGCAGTAGCGGACGGGGTGGTACCTTCTGGACTGCAGCCAAGCGTTGCAGCGGCTGCGGCAAGTATCAACAGACTTCTGATCATCTTGGCGGCTCCTCCCAGTGAACCTGTACTCTACTGCTTCCGCACGTATCGTGCAACCTGCCGTGCAGATCTGTAGAGCATTTGCATGGGCCGAAATCGAGCGCTACAACCAAGCGACGAATCCGTTTCATGTCAATTGGTCTTCGGCAGATGCGTAACGCCGCCCGACCTCGCTTGTATCGTCTGGTGGAGTGACCGGGCGGAGTTCCAGGGGCGTACCACCCTTCATCTTCCCCGTCCACCCGAGGACTTGGCATTGGCAGGTGCCGATGCAATTGAGAGTACCAAAAAGGAGGAAAGAAACGATGCTTCCAGAACAATTGTGCGACATTTTGGCCCAGATTTTTGGCGCCCTCGCGGGCATTCCGGTTATCGGCGGCGTATTTGAGCGTCTGCTGGGGATCCTGGACGATTTCTGCCCGCCCGAGGAAGAGTCTGCCGGCTAGTTGCAGTCGAATGTGGTGAATCGCGGAGCAGGAGCAAACGGCCTGCTCCGCTTCCCTTTTGTTGCAGCGTTCGATCGGTGGCGCGTACGATGCCCGCGTGAAAGCTCTCCCAACAGCAGGCCGTTGTGCAAGCGCCGTCGCGATCTGGCTCGCCATCGCCTTCAGTCTTGGCTGGTACTACACGTTCACTTACTATGGCCGATCCGGTTGGCCCATGCCTGTGCCGGAAACGTGCGCCGCACTCGTCCTGTATTACTTTTCCGTTCTCAATGTCGACACCGAGCTACAAGCGATTCACTGGCTTCTGGTATTCCCGCTTGCGGCGTTATTGTGGGCCGTAGCACTAGTCGGTACTGCGCGGCGCGTGCTCCCTGGCGCACTTCCAGACTGGACCCAGGTCATGTACCGGCTGTCTTTGTCGGCAATCCCCCTTGCTCTTCCCGGTCCATGGATGGCGTGGATTGCGGGAACCCGGAATGGCGAATTTGCGTGGGAACGGATGGTCGCGGTGGCGTTGCGGCGCGGTTTCGTCGATCCCTGGCCGTGGTTGACGCCCATGTACGTCGGGCTGGGCCTGCTCGCCCTGGTGGTTCAAATCGCGATCTATCGCAGGCTCTTCCGCGGAACCGCGCGACAACTCTGGGTCCTTTATCCGTCAGCGATGATCGTGCTGGTTCTCGTTTCGAGCGTCTTGGCGGCGATGGCGGCGATTCCGTTGCGCTGGTTACTTGAGTAAGACCAGAGGAAAAGAACTCAATACGATGCTCGTGGCGCTCGACTACTTATTCCTGGTTCTGCACACCGGACTGATTCTCTTCAATCTATTTGGGTGGGCGTGGCGCCGCACGCGCCCGGCCCACCTGGCTTGCGCGACGCTAACGCTGGGATCGTGGATCGTGCTGGGGTTTTGGTACGGGTTCGGATATTGTCCGCTCACGGAATGGCATTGGCGCGTGCGCGAAGGCTTGGGGGATTCGGAACTGCCGTACTCGTATCTCAAGTTTCTGTTCGACAGATTGACGGGGCTGAACGTAAACGCCCGCCTTGTGGATGCCGCGGCCGGGGCGTCCATGGCAGTCGTCTTTCCGCTGTCGATCGCGCTGAATATCCAAGACTTCCGGCGTCGTGGAGCCTCAGAACGCGACGCACCGTAGATCATCGTGCGGCTTGGGTTTTCTCGCAGCCTTCTCGTCCGGTACACTATGCGGAAGTGTCTTGGAAAGGAGTCTCCGCAATTTCATGAATGCACTCACACGGGCGTATCGCAATTGGGTCCATGCCAGAAAGTTCGCGAAACTGGGCAAGGGCTGCCGGTTTTTGGGACGTGACTTGGAGTTGGAAGGCCACGTGGAACTCGGCGACTACTCCCGGGTTCGCGAGGCGGTGAAACTGCGCGCGAGCACGAATGCAAAGATCGTAATCGGCAGCCGATGCCTGTTAAGTTGGAATGTGATCATCGAAGCTGGTGAACTGGTGGAAATTCACGATCAGGTTGGTCTTGCGGAATACTCGATCATTCGCGATGGAACCCACCTCATCTATGGCACGGAAGCGAATTGGCGCTACACGCCCAATTACTACAAACCCGTGATCATCGAAGAGAGCGCCTGGATCGGCAGCGGCGCGTATATCTCGAAAGGGGTCCGCATCGGCAAGGGCGCCGTCGTCGGAGTCGGCAGCGTGGTCACGCGGGACGTCCCGCCGTTCGAGGTATGGGTGGGGGCTCCGGCGCGCTTTCTTCGTCATCGCATCGACGACCTGCCCGCGGAGTTGGACGACTTGGCCAAGCGCCTCTTGCAGGAGCAGGGGATCAAACAGGATCGCCGGGAGTTTTAGGGATGGTTCCGCTCCGGGCAATTACGTTCGACTTTTGGCGCACACTCTTCCACGATCCCGAGCCGCCGGTTCGCCGAAGGGAGATCCGCGCAGACGCCCTGGCGCATGCGACGGGCGTGTCGATCGAACGGGCCATCGAAGCGCTCCAGCACACGGAGCGCGAGTTTCTGGAGCATCACATTCGGGAACAGCGTACGCTCGGTCCACATGATGCGCTCGCGATGGTTACCGAACATCTCAGCGTATCGATTGCAGCACACCAGGAACGCGAACTCATTCGTGTATTCGGCGAGGCGATCCTGGAGGATTCGCCCATTCCCATCCTGGGCGCGCTGGAGGCCGTCGAAGCGGCGGCGGCGCGCTATCCTGTGGGTGTCGTGTCCGATTCCGGGATAAGCCCCGGAAGTTCTTTACGACAACTGTTGCACCGGCATGGCTTCACGAAGCACTTTCGTGTGCTGGCGTTTTCGGATGAAGTGGGCGTTGCGAAACCGCAGGCGCTCATGTTCCAAACGGCGGCGGAAGGGCTCGAGGTCGAGCCGCAGGGTCTGCTGCATATCGGCGATCTGGAAATGACGGATATCGTCGGCGCGAAGCGAATCGGCGCACGCGCGGCATTGTTCGCGGGCGACAATCGCCGCTATCTCGGCAACACGACGGCGGACTACACCTTCACGGAATGGCGCGAATTCGTCGAGTTGCTTCCGAATCTTTCCGCAAGCGGTTAAACGAATTCGTCGGGAAGGAGCCAGGGATCGCTCAGGTTGGCTTCGTCAAGTTTCTCAGCAAGGTCGGCCATGGAGTAGGGCACGTGGTTGAACTGGACCGACCACGGACTGCCTTCAGTGCTGATGATCGCGTAGCATGCCGTAGGCTTTTCCCCATCCCACAGGCCCGCGCAACCGGGATTGACAAACAACGTGTCGTCCACTAAGCGCCAGAAGGGTTGACGTCCTCCGCCGAGGATCACGATGTGGACGTTCGCGTATTCGCGTTGCCGCCGGAACCGGTGTTCGTCGTCTTCGGCGTGCAAGCGTTCGGACTGCGTTGCGGGCGTCCCGTGACAGAGACAGACGGACAGGCCTTCCACCGTGAACACTTTCTTCTTGGGCAAGGTGCCCAAGTACTCCAGGTTTCGGCTGAACGTCGCTTGATGTGTCCACTCGGTCGCTTCGAATACGGTTGGATCGACGCGCGATTTCAAACTCTCGCCTTTACGCCGGGCGCGCACCGTCAAGCGATCGAGTTCTCCCTGAACCGTCTGCACGCGTTTCGACTGGATCCGCTGCACGACTTCGTTGGCCCAGGGATACCCCACAACGAGATTGCCGGCAATCGCGATCGTCTGAATACCGGCGTCCTCGATCACCTTGAGAACGGCGTCCAAGGCAGGAAGGTTGCCCGAAATGCCCCCAACTGCGGCCATCAACACCGCGAGATCCTCTCCACATCACTTTGCCGAAGGACCCCATGTCCCTGGTCGTGCCTGCCAATTGGTCACTATACAGGCGCGCCGGAGAGGGGTCAACGGCATTGATAAGTTATTCTATTACAACGACTTGCGTGAGCGAGCAGATCGACTGGTGTTCTCTTGCCACATCTTGGCCTTTAAAATCAAGGGTTTCGTGTACCCAATTTCATTTTAGGCCCAAAAATAGGGCTTGACAAAAGCCTCGTTAGTTTGTAAACAGACGCCGAGTCGGGTGGGGTCCCAGCCACCAGAGAAACGCGGAACCTCGAGTGCGGGACGCGCCTCTTGCGCGGATCGGTGTGGCGACGGTTCTGGTGAGGCGAATTTACTGGGATAGACTATGCGAGGAGGCTAACCATGGCAGCAAAGAAACCGATGACGAAAGCGCAGATCGTAGGATCGCTGGCCGACAAGACCGGCCTGAGCAAGAAGGACGTGGGGAACGTGCTCGCCGAGCTGACCAATCTTGCCTACAAAGAGGCAAAGACCGGTTTCACGATTCCGGGTCTTGGCAAGCTGGTCGTCGTGAATCGCAAAGCGCGCATGGGCCGCAATCCGGCCACCGGCGAATCCATCAAGATTCCGGCCAAGCGCGTGTTGAAGTTCCGCATCGCGAAAGCCGCGAAGGATGCGATCGCGCCCGCGAAGTAATTCGCGCACGCTGCTCCAATTGGTGGCCCGGGTTTTTATCCGGGCCTTTTTCTTTTGCTCGGCGCGTGACCGGCATGCGGTGCTGCGGTATACTCCGGCTTCACGCTGCGGCGGCGTGATCGGTGCTCAATTTCATAAGGGGATGCCTGTGCCACGTGGAGTGCAAATCCTGGTAGCGGCCGCGATCGTCGCGGCATTGGCGATCCTGCTCACCGCGCGGTCGCTGCAAAGCGGGTTCGCCACGGACGATCATTTCGCGCGCGCGACCTTCAACGGTTTTCCCGGCATTCCCGAGTATGAGAACGACGCCTTCAACGCGTTTCTGTTTTCTCGCGGCGATCCGGAGCAGAATCGGGCATTGATGAATCGGGGCGTCTTCCCCTGGTGGTCGGTGCCGACGGCGCGGCTGGCCTTCTGGCGGCCCCTGGCGACGTGGTCGCACTATCTCGATTACCGCGTGTGGGGAGACAATCCCTGGCCGATGCACCTGGAGAACATGCTGCTGTATGCGCTGGTCTGCCTTTTGGCGGCATTGCTGTACTGGCGGCTCATGGAACCTCCATGGGTGGCTTTCTTCGCCGCTCTCCTGTTCACCATCGATGAGAACAACGGTCACGCCGTCGGTTGGCTGGCCAACCGAAACATGCTGATGGCGGCCGCCTGCGTGATCCTGATCCTGCTCGTTCATGACGGCTGGCGGCGGTCGGGCCTGAAGTGGTGCGCGGTGCTGGGTCCGCTTGTGCTGGCCTTCGGGTTCCTGTGTGCGGAAGCCGTGATCGCAGTGGGCGGTTACCTGCTCGCCTATGCCTTGTTTCTCGACAAGGGCAAGTGGCCTCACCGGTTGCTTACGCTGCTGCCGTACGGTGTGGTCGTCGTGGTGTGGAACGTCTTTTACCGGAGTTCGGGGTTTGGCTCCGCCGGTTCCGGATGGTATACGGACCCAGCCAGCAACCCTGTCGGGTTCTTGGGAGCGCTTGCGCAACACCTGCCGATTTTGCTGGCCAATCTCTTTTTCATGTGGCCGGCGCCGCTCCTGAACCAGTTCAACGCCGCGCAGTTCCCCTACATCGTCGCGCTGCTTGGTCTGGTCGTAGTCGGACTCCTTGTGCTGCTTGTGCCCATGCTCAAGCGCGATCCTGTTTCGCGGTTCTGGCTGCTAGGGCTCGTGCTGGCGCTCGTGCCGGTCTGCGCCGTGACGCCGCAACCGCGCGTGGTACTGATCGCGGGCATCGGTTGCGCGCCGTTGGTGGCACGCTTCCTTTCCGCTTGGGCGACACCGCGCCAATGGGTCGGGTTTGCAGGCGTCCTCGCGATTCTCGGTCTCATTGCGGTCACAGTCGGTATTCCGACGCTGTCCTTCTACACGCAAGCGGCGCTGATCGTGACGACTTTGATTGTCATCGCCGTGCTGCTGCGGCTCGCGACGACGCGGGCGGATTGGATGCCCCAATCCAAGGCGTGGCGCGCGGCCGGGGCGGTGCTTGCGTTCCTTTGGGTCATCTTTCACGGAATCGCGGCGCCTATCGCCATGCCGGGATCGAGCATGCTGTTGGGCGTCTCGGCGAAAAAGATGGAGCGCGCCTACGCGGCCATTCCATCCGGTGCGGAAGTGGCGGACCGTACGGTTGTGTTGCTGCGCGCGCCGACCGATTTCATGCCGTGGCATTTCGCATTGATCCGCGCGTCGCTTGATATCCCGTATCCGGGGCGTATGCGCGTGTTGTCGTCGGGGAACCGCAGCGTAAGGGTTGAACGTGTCGACGCACACACGTTGCGCTTGAGCGCCGAGCCGAATCTGATTGGGAACGCATCCACCAGTGTGTTTCGCGCGCCAACCATCCCCATGCGTCCGGGGGACCTTGTCGAACTCGACGGAATGACCGTGACGGTACTTGCCGTGGACGGCAAAGGAATGCCTTCGGTCGCGGAGTACCGGTTTGAGATTCCTCTGAGTGACGATAGTCTGGACTTAATCACTGTCGCCGACGTCCCGTACAAGTTGGTAAACATCAACCGGTACATTCAAACGGAGACATACGTGCCGATTTCTTTGCCCGCGGCGGGAAGCTCTGCCGAACTGGAAGAACTGGTCGAAGCGAGCGCCGTGTATCAGCAAATGAACACGCGCGATGCCGCAGACGATACACGCGCATCGGAATCCTGAGGGAGTATGTCCGGTCTTGACCCGAGACAGCGTTCCGGCTTTCTGGCCCTGGCCTTGGGGTGCTGTGCGGTCGCATTGTACGCGCGCACGGCAACATTCCCCTTTGTCTATTTCGACGACGACATGTACGTGTTCCAGAATCCCATCGTATCGTCGGGTCTGACGGGCGCAGGGGTGGTGTGGGCGTTTACTACGGGCCACCTGGCGAACTGGCACCCGCTCACCTGGTTATCCCACATGATCGACGCGCAGTGTTTCGGCATGTGGGCAGGCGGGCATCATGCGGTGAACGTACTGATTCACGGCGCCAACACCGCCGTGCTTTTTCTGGTGCTGCGCGCGTTGACGGGCGCGACACTTCGAAGCGCGTTCGTGGCGCTTTTGTTTGCCGTGCACCCAGTCAACGTGGAATCGGTCGCGTGGATTTCTGAACGGAAGAACGTGCTCAGCACATTCTTCCTCCTCGCGACGCTGATGGCGTACCAGCGCTATGTCGAGCGGCCAGGCTTTCTCCGGTACTTGGTGGTCTTCGTTGTTTTCCTGCTCGGCCTGATGACGAAACCCATGCTTGTGACGCTGCCTTTCATCCTTTTCTTGCTCGACTATTGGCCGTTGAACCGGATTGCGGGCTGCACGCCTATGCAGGCGTTGCGACGCTTCGGCCGCCTGGCATACGAGAAGAGCCCGCTGTTTGCGCTCACGATTGTCTCGTCGATGGTCACCTACGCCGCGCAGCATCGCGGCGAAGCGATGATGGCAATGGGCGACCTACCCATCGACGCGCGGCTTGCGAATGCGGTCCTGGCCTATGGGGCGTATTTGCGGCATCTCCTGTGGCCCGCCGGGCTCGCGGCGATCTATCCCCACTCGGGAGAATCCTATTCGCTCGTCGCCGCGTGTCTTGCGTTCGGGATGCTGGCAGCAATCTCTTTCACGGCAATAGCGCTGATTCGTCGCGCACCATATCTCTTCGTAGGTTGGTTCTGGTTCGCAGGCACGCTTGTGCCCGTGATCGGCTTCGTCCAGATCGGCTATCAATCCATGGCCGATCGCTATCTCTACGTTCCCGCTATCGGCGCATTCATCGCAGTCGTGTGGGGGATTGCGGCCATCTGTGAATGCTGTCCGCTGCGGCGACGGATTGCTTTGTGGACGGGCGCGGCCTGCATCGCAGTGCTTGCCGCAGTCTGTTGGCGGCAGGTGGCCTATTGGCGGGGGACGGTTCCCTTGTTCGAGCGCGCGATCGCGGTCACCGAAGCGAATGCGGAAGCCCATAATCACCTCGCGTACTACTACCTGACCCAAAACGAACCGGAGAAAGCGATTCCGCACTGCGAAGCGGCGCAGGAGGACCGTCCTGACCTGGCGGCCACGTATACGAACTGGGGCGCGGCACTGCGGATGATGGGAGACCCGAAGGGCGCCATAGCGAAATACGAGGAGGCCTTGCGGCTCAAGGCCGGCGACGCGGTGATCCATACGAATCTCGGCATCGCGCTGCTCCAGTTGGGTCGAAACGACGATGCACGCAGGCATCTGGAAGAAGCGGTACGGATCGATCCCCGATCGGCCGCTGCACATGCCTACTTGGGCGCCGCGCTCGCTGCGATGGGGATGCCGGGCGATGCCAAAGCCCATTTTGAACGGGCTCTGGAAATCGAACCTGAATACGAATTGGCCCGTTCCGCGCTGGACGCACTTTCCGTGATTCCCTAGAATAATCCCGTTATGCGCCTTCGCCGCCGATTCTCGAGAGGGAGGTCACGCCATGGGGACAGGGGGATATCAGGATGTGAATGGGCGCATGCGCGTCATGGACGCCGTGAGTGCATCCATCGACCGCACGCGCACGATGTTGTTCGAGCCATTCGATTTCGAGCGCTGGCTCACGTTCGGGGTAATCGCATTTCTGGATGTCTTTCTGGCCGGCGGCGGGCTTTCCCGTTCCGGCGCACGGTTCTCGGGCCAGGGTCAAGGGGGATCTCAGTCCTCGCCGAACCTGGACGGCGCGGCCGAGTGGTTGGGCGAGAATGCCGTTTACATTGTGCTCATCGCAGTGCCAATCGTCCTGATTGCATTGGCGATTCATGTGGGACTCATGTACGTGGGGTGTCGCGGCCAAATCATGTTCGTGCGGTCTGTATCGATGAACGGCGGCAAGCTGGGCGATCACTGGAGCGCTGTGAAACATCCGGCGTGGTCGCTTTTCCTGTTCCGGCTCGGGCTGCTCGCCGTTTGGCTGGTATTCGTGCTCGTCCTGATTCTGTTCTTCCTCATCGCCATCGGGGTGCAAGGCGGGTTTCGGTCCGGTGAGGCGTTGCTATACACCCTGATTCCCTTTGGCCTCGTAGTGGTGGCGGGAGGAGTAGTTCTGGCGCTGATCCAGGTCCTGTTGCGGGCCTTCGTCGTGCCACTCATGTGGGCGCGCGATTTGTCGTGCACGGAAGCCTGGCAGGTGTTCATTCCCCTTGCGAAGGCGAACGTGGGGTCCGTTATCGGATTCATCCTGATCAAGATCGCGTATAGCATCGGATTCAGTATCGCGACGCTGTTCGTGGGATGCCTGACCTGCTGTATCGGATTGTTGCCGGTCGTTCATCACACATTGTTTGCGCCGTTCTACGTGTTTGACCGTGCTTTCCCGATGGAGATGCTGGCCATGTCAAGGGAAGACGACGGCAAGCTGTTTGCCCCCTTGCCGTATGAGGCGCCGCCGCCATTGGTCCGCTGACGCGATGGCCGAAGACGGTTACGCGAGGATATCGTGGATTACGTGGCCGTGCACGTCGGTCAGGCGGCGATCGATCCCGTTGTGGCGGACCGTGAGCCTCTCGTGATCGATTCCGAGCAGGTGCAACACGGTAGCGTGGAGATCGTAGCAGTAGGTCGGTTTGTCGATGGCTTTGTAGGACCACTCGTCGCTCTCGCCGTACGAGACACCGCCTTTGAATCCGCCGCCCGCCACCCATGAGGTGAAGGTGAAGGGATTGTGATCGCGGCCCGCACTGCCTTGGCTGCAGGGCATGCGTCCGAACTCCGTGGTCCAGATGACGATCGTGTCGTCGAGCATGCCCCGGCCTTTGAGGTCTTTCAGCAACGCCGCGGCCGGTTTGTCCATGCTGCCCGCCATGTCGGCGTGGTCCTTCTTAAGGTCTTCGTGGGAGTCCCAGTTGCGCCGGGGGAACCCGTTGTCCGCACCACTCCAGACCTGCACAAAACGGACGCCTCGCTCCAATAAACGGCGCGCGACCAGACAATTCCGGCCGAAGTCTTCCGTGAGAGGGTCGTCGAGCCCGTACATCTTCCGCGTCAACTCCGATTCACCGGAGAGGTTCAAGACTTCCGGCGCGCTCAGTTGCAGCTTGGCCGCCATCTCGTAGCTGGCGATGCGCGCATTAAGCCGCGAGTCGCCCGAGCGGCTTGCCTCGTGTTCGCGGTTGAGCGCGTTCAAGACCTCCAGCGCATCGGCGTCGCCCTCCGCCGTTACGTAGGTGCCGTCCGGCGGGTGGAGATCCGCGATGGGATTCGGCGCGGACGGGCGAATGAGCGTTCCCTGATGATCCGACGGGAGGAATCCGGCGGACCAATTCTTCGGACCGCCCGGTGCAAAACCGCGAGAGTCCGGCAACACGACGAAGGTGGGCAACTCGTCCGTCTCGCTGCCCAGGCCATAGCTGACCCAGGAGCCGATGCTGGGGAAACCCGGCAACACAAAGCCCGTTGTCTGCATGAAGGTCGCGGGACCATGGACATTCGACTTGGCGATCATGGCGTGCAGGAAGGCCATGTCGTCGACGCAATCGGCCAGGTGCGGCACCAGGCCGCTCACCCACTTGCCGCATTCACCGTGTTGTTTCCATTCCCATGGACAGGGCATGACGAATCCGGGATCGCTCTGGAAGAGTTCCACCTTCTCGCCCGGGTCGAAAGGCTGGTTCGCACGCTTGATGAGTTCCGGCTTGTAATCGAAGGTGTCGACCTGGCTGGCGGCGCCGGACATGAAGAGCTGAATCACGCGCTTCGCCTTGGGAGGGTGATGGAGTCCGTTCAGTGCGCCCGTGTGTCGTTGGGTTGCTGAGGAAGCGTAGGCGTGTTCGCGGCCCAACAAATGGGCTAACGCGATTCCACCCAGCCCACCGCCGAAATGCCACAGAAACGATCGTCTATCCATATCGAACCTTGCGTACCGAGTCGCGAGATGCGTTTGAGATGGCGTGTGACGCCTGACACCAGAACAACTTTGGACGAGTATATCACGGCTGCGGCGGGGATGCCGTGTGCCTCGCGCGAGTGGCGCGCCACAAACAGGCAATCCATTTGCGTTTTAATCGTGAATTGTGGCACGATTTGGGCCGCCGCGGGTCCTGCCTGCGGTGCCGATGGCACCATTGCCGCGCCATCGTTGGGGGGATATCGACAAGGGGGAGTCCGTTCATGGACGTATTTCCTGTTGCGGATCCGATTCCGCTGCCTGCGCCCGTGTGGCTGTTCAAGGCGCTGCATTCGGTCACGCTGGTTCTGCACTTCTTTTCCGTGCACTTTCTGGTCGGGGGACTCATCCTCGCGATCATTTGGGCTTTTGCGGGCCGTTCCCGGAAAGACGCGGTGCTGCTGAATGCTTCAGGCATGGTGACGCATCGCCTGCCGATTATCATGACCTATGTGATCAACCTGGGCGTGCCGCCGTTGCTGTTCACCCAGGTGTTGTACGGACGCGCCTTGTATACGAGCAGCGTGCTGATCGGCGCGTGGTGGATCAGCGTCATCGCATTGCTCATCGTGTCCTACTCCTTCCTGTACATCATGAGCAGCCGGGCCGAATCGGGCCGGGTTGCGGGTTGGGCGGGGCTTGTTGCGCTGATTGTCGTCCTGAAGATCGGGTTCATCTACACCAACAACATGACCCTCATGCTCCGGCCGGACGTGTGGGGCGCCATGTACGAAAACAGCGCGGCCGGCGTGCAGTTTCACTCCGGCGATCCCACGATGATGCCGCGGTGGCTCTACATGATTCTTGGATCCATCGGCGTTGCTGGAATCGCGCTGCTGTTCATCAGTATGAAGAGCACTGTTGACGACGGGGTTGCGAGTCTCCTCACGCGCTGGGGCGGACGCCTTCTCGCCGGGTTTACGGTCGTTCAAATCGCGCTCGGATTCTGGGTGTTTCGCTCGCAGCCGGAGGCGGTACGCGGCGGACTCACCAGCGGCGCGGTTTATCCCGCGATGATTGGCATTTGGGCAGTCTCGGCGTTGGCGGCGATCGGAGTGGGCGTGATGATCGCGCGCCAAGCCCGTGCCAGCGGGGGTCTAGTCTCGCTTGCCGCATTGGCTGCCTTTCTGAATGTATTCGCCATGGTGCTTCTGCGCGATGGCGTCCGCGATCTTTCCCTTGCCTCAGCCGGTTTCGACGTGTGGGCGCGGGAGGTCGCAACCAACTGGTCGACTGTCACTATCTTTCTCATTTGCTTCGTGCTCGCGCTGGTCATGATGGTCTGGTTGATCTCCGTCGTGGCGCGGGCCAAGGCACAACCGGAATTCTACGCCGCCCTCGCGGACGGATTGGTTGAAAAGGAGGTCGTGTAACTCATGGCCGATGCCACCATGGATTCGATTGAAACGCCCGAAGAGAACGGCAGCGGCTCGCCCACGCGCCGCGCATTCGTGAAAGCGGGATTCGGTTTGGTCGGCGCGTGTTACGCGGGCGCGATCGGGTATCCCATCTACCGTTACCTGGCGACCCCTGCCGTGCGCGCCGCGGAGATGGGGGCCATCACCGAGTTGGCCTTCCCCGAAACCGACATGCCGCCCGCGGGTTCCGCACTGCGATTCATGTTCGGACCACGACCGGCCATGCTCATTCATCACACGGACGGCAGCGTGGTTTGTTTCGACGCCGTGTGCACGCATCTGGGATGCACGGTCGAGTTCCAACCCGACCAGAACCGCATCCATTGCGCGTGCCATGGGGGCAATTACGACATGCACACCGGCAAGAACGTGGGGGGTCCGCCACCGAAGCCGTTGCGTCAATTCAATGTGGAGGTTGTCGATGGGCAGATCGTCGTCTCTCGCGCCTAGCGCCGTCCAGTCCGGATTGTACGGGTGGTTGGACGCGCGTTTGGGGCTTGCTGAGCTTCGGGCCATGGCCCGGAAGAAGGAAGTGCCGCAGCATCGCCATTCGTTCTGGTATTACTGGGGTGGGATCACTCTTTTCCTGTTCCTCATCCAACTGATTAGCGGAATACTCTTGCTCATTTATTACCGCCCCGGCGCGGACGCGTACGATTCGGTTCGCCAGATCACCTATGACATCGAATTCGGCTGGCTCATCCGGTCGGCCCATTCATGGTCGGCCAATCTCATGGTGCTGGCGGCCTTCGTCCACATGTTTTCCGTGTTCTTCATGAAGGCCTACCGCAACCCGCGTGAACTGGGGTGGTGGAGCGGGTTGGCCCTGCTCGGACTGACGATGGTCTTCGGGTTCAGCGGCTACCTCCTGCCTATGGATGAACTGGCCTTCTTCGCGACGAAGGTCGGGCTCGAGATTCCCGCGAGTATCCCGGGCGTCGGCGCGGTCATCGTAACGCTGGTCCAGGGCGGCGAATCGGTGACCGCCGTGACCATTCAACGGTTCTTCGCGCTACACGTCGTCGTGTTGCCGATGGTGTTCATGGGAGTACTCGCGTTTCACCTGTGGCTCGTGCAGAAGCACGGAAACGCAGTGCCGCCGAGCGAAGAACGCGTGCCCGAGACCGAGCGCCGGTCCATCCCATTCTTCCCGAACTTCCTCGCGAAGGATCTTGCCATGTGGCTGATCGCGCTGAACCTACTCGCCATTCTCGCGTCCATGTATCCGTGGCAGTTGGGCGCGCCCGCCGATCCCGCGGCCCCCGCGCCGGAAGGCATCCATCCCGAATGGTATTTCATGAGCCAGTTCCAAGCGTTGAAAGTTCTCGGGAATTGGTTGCCCGGCGTGACGGGCGAGTTTGCCGGGATCGCGCTGTTCGGGATCGGCGGACTGCTTTGGGGCCTGATTCCGTTGTTTGACACCAGCAGCCGGGCCGGCGCGCGCGCGCGTGCGGCTACGTGGTTCGGCGTAGTCGCGTTGTTCGGTTTGATCGCCCTCACAATCTGGGGCTACGCCGAGGTATAGGAGAGTCCGAATGAATTACCCGTTTTGGGATGTGCCGGTTATTGGCAGCGGCTGGGTGATCGGCGGCATCGCGATCGTCCACATTCTCATCAGCCATTTCGCGGTGGGCGGTGGCTTGTACCTGCCCATGGCGGAACGGAAAGCCTTGCGGGAAGGCCGCACCGAATGGATGCCCGTGTTGAAACGGCATTCCCGGTTCTTTCTGATCCTAACCGGGGTGTTCGGCGCGGCGACGGGCGTGGGAATCTGGTTTGCCATCGGTTTGGCCAATCCGGAAGGCACCAGCACGCTCATTCACAACTTCGTCTTCGGCTGGGCGATTGAATGGACCTTCTTCTTCGTGGAGTTGTCCTCGGCGGCGGTCTATTACTACACTTGGGGGCGCATTCCCGACAAGCTCCACCTCAAAGTCGGCTGGGTCTACGCGTTCTTTTCATTCCTCACGCTGGTCATCATTAACGGCATCCTGACCTTCATGTTGACGCCGGGCCAGAGCTGGCTCGAGGTCGCGGGTACGGGGAACGAAGCGACGCGTTTCTGGCAGGCCTTCTTCAATCCCACGTACTGGCCGAGTCTTGGTATTCGAACGCTGGTCTGCATTTCGCTTGCCGGCGTGTGGGCGCTGGTCACGGCAAGCCGCATCGACGGATTCGAGAATCCCGCGTTGAAAACCTCCTTCGTGCGCTGGTCGGCGAAGTGGCTCATTCCCGCGTTTATCCTGCTGCCCATCTTCTTCCTTTGGTTCCTTCACATGGTGCCCTTCGAGCAGCGCGGACTTATCAAGCTCGGCATCGCGACCATTGGACAAGGCGTGTTCACGCAGGTGACGCGGGCTGCGCTGGTTACCATGATGACGTCCGCGACCATCGCGATCATCGTGTACTTCCTCGCATTTCGTAATCCGCGCGACTTTACCTTCGGTCACGCGGTCGCCGTGTTGTTTCTCGCGCTGGCCGCGACGGCCTCGACGGAGCAGGCGCGCGAAATGCTGCGTAAACCCTACGTCGTCGTGAACCACATTTACTCCAACGGGGTGCGCGCGAAAACGGAGGTAGCCAGGTTTAATGAGGAAGGCTACCTCACGCGCAGCATTTGGGCCACGGAAGAGCAGAAGGCGGAGTGGGCGCGACTCGACGCGGCCACGCCCGTGCCGGGTGCGGTAGTACCCGCCGCGGAAGCGCCACAGCCCGAGCGGGTGCCGCAATTGGATCGCGGTAAGCTCATGCTGCGCGGACAGTGCATGGCCTGTCACACGGTGGACGGGTACCGATCCTTGCGCAGATTGCTTGCCGAGCGGGACCGGGAATCCATCGCAAACGTGCTGACCATGCTGCACGAGTACAAAGACGATTCGCCGTACCGCGCGTACATGCCGCCCCTCGTCGGCAGCGGCGGCGAGATTGCGGCGTTGGCGGATTACCTCGATCACCTCGTGCAGACGGCGAATCCCGACCACACGGTAGATGCGGAAATTACCGTCGCTACCGCCGGTGAGTAGACGGCAAGCTCCAATTCTTGAAAACCTCCCCAGGAACATCCCATTACCCCCCGTCGAAAGGGGAGTTTTGCGCAGCCAGGAACGTTCCACACACATCGAGCCGCGGATCGGATTCGGCTGAAAGCACCTCACAGGGGAAGGGTATGTTTCAAGTCATGTGCATGGAGTATGGGTAGATGGGCCACGCCTCATTCAACGGGCGGCATCGAGTATCAGCAAATGTCTATTGCCTTCCAAGAATGCGTTGCGCTCAGCAGCGCCTTTAGAGTTGAAGGGGGACCGAGGGGGATGTTCTTCTCCCGCTACTCGTCGTCCCGGGTCAGCCAGAATCGCATCGTCTTGGACACGAGGTACGCGGCGTCATGGTGGACCCAATGGCCAGCGCCGGGGACCGTTACCAGCGTCAAGTCCTTCTCCAGCCACTCCCAGGTGCGGTTCAGCATGGCGTGACTCAAGGCCTGGTCTTCCAGTCCGTGGAACATGAGCACAGGCATCTTCACTTTCACCACCGGCGAAGTATCTTCCTGGTAGGGCTCGCGCGGATAGTTCATCTTATAGTAAGCCAGCATGGCTTCGAAATCGGAAAGCTGAAAGGCCTCCAAGTACCGTTCCTTGACGAGATCGCTTTCATCTGGCGCAACCGCAGCCACCAGCGACTCTGCGGTCAAGGTCGCCGCCGCGTTGGGCTGTTGAAAATTCCGCGCATACTGGCTGTTTTTCTGTTGCTCCTCATTGTGAGCGAGTTCCCGGGAGAACCCGCGCGGATGCGGCAGATTGCAGACAACGAGGCGCTCGGTCATCTCGGGGCGCGCCCTGGCGAACATCCACGCGATCGCGCCGCCCCAGTCGTGCCCCACGATGATCGCCTTCTCCTGTCCGTAGTGACGGATTACCGCTTCGACATCGCTGACCAGATGGGGCGCCGCATAGTCCTCGACGCCTTCGGGTTTGTCGCTAAGGTTGTAGCCTCGCAGGTCCATGGCGACCACGCGAAATCGGTCGGACAAGGCAGCCATCTGATGACGCCAGCTATACCAGAAGTCCGGGAAGCCATGAATCATCACGACCAGCGGGCCTTCGCCGAGAGACGCGCAATGCAAGCGGACGCCCTCGTTGTCGATGTAGTCATGCGATACGCGATCGAAGACGTCCGAGTCTTCCGCCGCGGTCATCAAACATGAAGCAAGCGTAGCGAGCATCATCATCGGGTTTCTCCTGAGCCAGAGACCACGCCGCAAGCATGGTTGTTTGTGTAAGAACAGTCGAGAATCAATGTAGCCATGACTCCTCCGTGTCCGAAATTGCAATCGGTATCGATTTCGATTGGGTATTAGTCTCCGTCGCGCCAGCGTTGACGATTCCGGTGCAGCCCACCGACAGACTAGCATTTTGCGCAGTTCGGTGCGAATGCGCGCGTTTATGGCAGATATCTTGAACCCCTTTCACCCGGAACGTACAATGAGGAAGCGGCAGTCTCGCTTTTCCGCGGGTGGTAATTTTTGACCTATCGTCCCGTCGCTGTCCGGTGGGACGTTCACCCCGCCGGACCGTGTTATTCCCGCATGTGTCGTGATTCCGAACTTGGCCCAAGTGGAAGAGGATCTCGGATGTCCAATATGAGAGAAAGCGGCCTGAGCACGTATCTGGCCGAGATCTCCCGAATTCCGCTTCTGGCTACTTCGGAAGAGATCCGCCTTGCTGAGGAAGCCCAGAAGGGCAGCGCGGAAGCGCGGCGCAAGTTGATCGTCTCGAATCTGCGGCTCGTGGTGAGCATCGCGAAGAAGTATCTCTACTACGGGCTGCCCTTGCAGGACCTCATCGAAGAGGGCAACATCGGTCTCATGAAGGCGGTCGAACGGTACGACCCGGGCCGCGGCTGCAAGTTCTCGACGTACGCGACGTGGTGGATCCGGCAGGCCATCACGCGGGCCTTGTCCAACTACGGGCGAACGGTGCGCATCCCGGTCTATGTGACAGATAACGTGGCGCGCTACAAGAAGACCGCCGAAGAGTTGTACATCAAGACCGGCAAACGGCCGGATGCCGAAGAAGTGGCCGAGGCCATGGGGATCAAGATCTCGGAAGCGCTCAAGCTGCAATCATTCGTCGATGAGGTGTCGCCGCTGGACAATCCGGAAACCATGAGCGACGACAACGGGCGGGGTATCCCCGAGGCCCTCGAACCGCGACGGGTAGACGAGGCCATCGCGCAGATCGAGTTGGACCAGCAGCTTGAAGAAATCATGAAGCAATTGAACCCCCGCGAGCAGAATATCATCCGGTTTCGTTATGGATTGATGGACGGCCGAGCCCACACCCTGGAGCAGACGGGCCGCAAATTCAACCTGACGCGGGAGCGTATCCGCCAAATTGAAAACGACGTCATGAAGCGGCTGCGCAAGTTCGTTGCCGAACGGGCCGATGACTTTGGGCCGTAGTTAGGGAATCACTTGGGGGCAACGCAGTCACGCAACGCCCGGCGGGAATGTACGGGGCGGGGACACGCTCCTCACGATGCCGACGCACTCCAGTCGCGCGCATGAACTCTGCCAAGCCTTTCCCCTGTCGTATTGATGGAATTGTGAGAAGGAGAACTTGACCCCGATGGACCTCGCACCGCTCATTCGCAACGTTCCGGACTTCCCCATTCCAGGGATTCAGTTCAAAGACATTACGACGCTGCTGCAACATCCGAAGGCGTTTCGCTTCATTATCGACGGATGGAAGCGCCGCTACGAGAGCCAAGGGATCACGGCCATCGTGGGCGCCGACGCCCGGGGCTTCATCTTTGGCGGCGCGCTTGCCTACGCCATGGACCTGCCCTTTGTACCGGTCCGGAAGAAAGGCAAGTTGCCGGCGGACACGATTTGCGAAGAGTATGAACTGGAATACGGCACCGCCGTTCTCGAGATTCATCGGGACGCATTGAAGTCCGGCGACAAGGTCGTGCTTATTGACGACCTGCTGGCGACCGGCGGGACCATGCGCGCTATCGCGAATATGGTGACGCGTCTCGGCGCGGAAATTGTCGAGATTGCATTTGTAGTGGAGTTGCCCCCGCTGAAGGGACGCGAAAAGCTGACCGAATATCCCGTCCATTCGCTGGTGGAATTTATGGTGGAGTGAGAACGATGACGACGCAGACGGTTCCTGGTTCGGGTATTCAAATCATTCGCGACGTAGAGCGCGGGCGATTTAAGCACGCCCTTTTCGATTTCGATGGCACGGTCAGCCTTCTGCGCGAAGGCTGGCAGCAGGTGATGGGTCCGCTCATGGCGGAGATGATCTGCAACGGCGGCACGCCCACGCCCGCGATTGAGAAGGCGGTCGCGGATTATGTGGATGAGTCCACGGGGATCAACACGATCCTGCAGATGGAACATTTGGTCGAGATGGTGCGCGAATATGGCATCGTGCCCGAGGATAAGATCCTCGACGCCCACGGCTACAAAAAGATCTACAATGACCGGCTCATGGAAGTGGTGCGCGAACGTATCGCCAAGTTGGAATCCGGCGATCTGAAACCCGTCGACGTCACGGTGAAGGGGTCCCTCGATTTCGTCAAGGCAATCCATGACCGCGGACTGCACATGTACATCTTCAGCGGCACCGACCGCGACGACGTACAGAAGGAAGCGGGCCTCGTCGGCGCTGCGCAGTATTTCTCCGAGATCTGGGGCGCGCTCCGCACCTACGCGGAGAGCAATAAGGAAATGATCATCAAGGCCATTCTCGGGGAACACGATCTGCACGGTTCGGAAGTGCTCGTCGTGGGCGACGGTCCCGTGGAGATCCGGCTCGCTCACGAACACGGCTGCGTCTCCGTCGGCGTATGCTCCGACGAAGTCCGCGGCCACGGGTGGAGCGAAGAAAAGCGTGAGCGGCTGACGCGCGCGGGCGCGGACATTCTCATTCCCGATTTCGGCGAGTGGGAAGCGCTGGTTTCGTACCTGTTCCCAGCGTAGCCCTGGGTTTAGAGCGCAACGCCGGATTCGCGGCAATCGTGCCCGTCCGTGTGAGTCCGCGTCAGTCCCTGTTCGCTGGCATCCAGAGGTACTGCCGCATCGCTAGTCCCTGCCCTTCGACCGCCACGGCCGCCGCGTAGTCCGGCTCGGTCTCCAATGCAAACATGGACCACCGGCCCGCTTCGCCTTCGTCCCCGTGCGTCGTCAATAACGCCGCGGGTTCTCCCGGCTTCAGCGACACGTCGAAGGCGTCCAATGGAAACGAAAGCCCTTCGCCGCGGGCTTTGATGTAGGCCTCCTTGCGGGTCCAGCAATTGAGGAAACCCGCTTCGCGTTGGTCCTTCGGTAAAGTCCGCAAGGTGTAGGCTTCCCGCGGCGAGAAGAAGCGATCGGCGATGCGTTGTCCCGCGAAATCCGGCCGGTTCCGTTCGATGTCGATCCCCACATTGCGTCCGAGGACGAACGCGTAGACCACAAGCAGTCCCGAATGGGCGACGTTGAACTGTATCGAGGCGTCACCTCCGGGCTCCGCCAGCGCGGGCTTCCCGTGAGAGCTGTAGGAAAAGGAAATGCGGTCCGGAGCAACGCCGAGGTAGCGTCCGAGAATATCGCGCAGTACGCCGCGCCCGACGATGTAGTATTCCCGTCCGCCGGGATAGTGAAAGCGGTCCGCCCGCGTCTTCTCCTCGTCACACAGCGTTTCGTGCAACGCTCGAATGGTCTCGGCGGATTGATCGAGACGCGCGCGCCATACGTGCAACTCGCCGTCAGTCAGGGCGGGTGACTTCGGGCAATCGCGCCAAGCGGCATCGGGGGACGTCGGATTCATGGCAGTACCAGGGTTGCGGACCGTTCCTGCCATTCACTGTAGGGACGCCGCAGGGGCGGAGTCAATAACCGGCTCGCGTTACGCGGACTGATCCTTCGGAACCGGATTCGGTTCGTACTCGGCCCGTGCGCGTTCGAGGCAGTCTTTCAGCGTCGCGCCGACGGTCTCGATGAACGGCTTGATCAGCATCACGGCATGGTTGCCGGGCACCGTGATGACTTCGAGCCCGCCGTCCGCAACCTCGCCCCACCCGAGGGTCGGGTCTTCGTGAAGCTTGTGCATCACCGACTGATCTTCCGCGCGGAGCAGCGTGATCTTGCCCGAATACGATTCCGGAATGTACTTGAGCAGCACCTTCCAATTCGCCTTCAGCACCTTCATGGCGCGCCGCGTGGACGGCTGCTGGATCAGCATGAGCCGCGAATCGCGGGTGACGACATTGGCGATGTCCGCGCGCTTGAGCAACAAATCGCGGATGGCATCGGCCCAGGCCCAGGTGATGTACTCCCAGGCCGACGGCGCATTCTTTCCGCTGCGCCCTTTCTTCAGGGCGGAGGGTAGGATGAGGTATATCCCATCGCGGATGTAGGGACCCGTGTGGCGGACCACATCGAAACACATGATGAGCTGATTCCAGCTCCATTTCAGGCGTTCGCGCCAGCTCTGGGTCCGCAACGATAACACGCGGGCTTCCGTGTCCATGATGGCGAGCAGGGCGACCGTGTGCCCCGCCTTCGTGAGTTGCTGCGCGATCTCGAAGGCCACCGCGCCGCCGAAAGACCAGCCGCCCACGTAGTAGGGCCCTTCCGGTTGAATGGCGCGAATCGCCGCCACATGCTCGGCCGCGAGATCCTCCATGGTCTCGTAGGGTTCCTGGGTCGGGTTCAGGCTCGGGTCCTGCAAGGCGTAAAACGGCGTCTCGTCGCCAATGTATTGGGGCAAGTTAAAGTACGTATACGCGATCCCGCCGGCGGGCGCCGCGCAGAAGAACGGCGCGTGATCGCCTTTGGGCTGCACGCGAATGACGTGCTGCACCGTCTGTGCCACCGTGGGCTCGCCACCCGAGCCGAGGGTCTCCTCAACGGGAAGCGAATACCCGAGTTCGGCCGCGACGCGTCGCGAATATCCGCCAAGCCGGCGCGGCAGGCGAATGCGTTTCCAAACCGTGCCCAGTGCGGGGTCGATATCCTTATGATTCATAAAATTCGGATCGCCCACGGGCGCCGATGCCGAATGAACGCCGTCAGTCATCCGCTTCCCTTCGTAGGGATTGAGCACTGCCCGATCGAAGGGAATTTCGAGAAACGCGCAGAGCGCCTTCATGGTCTTCTCGGGATCGCTTACCAGATCTTCGTAGCGGACCAGATGATGCTTGGACTTGATCAACGGCGACAGGAAGTCGCGGATATTGGCGTTCATGACGGACCACACGTCTTCGCCAAGCGCCATGGAGTCGGTCTCGCCTTCCGCCATCAACCGTTCGAAGCGATTGCGCATGAAGGACTCGATTGCCGAATAGGGGTGCCGCACAAGGTGGATGTATTTGGCGCCGTCGAAGATGCGCTCGGCATGTTCCAGCGTTTCAATGCTCGATCCATAGGAAGGCGACTTGTCGACCAGGAGGCGCGGCGCCACCTTATCCTGCAACATGGCGTACACCTTCTCGACGGGCGCATTCTCCCGGATCAACGCGTCGAGCTGCGCTTTGGATTCTTCCGCGGTCGAGCCATCCACCTCCATGAACGCCCGTTGTAGCCCTTCGCCGAGATAGGATTTGCCGAGATCCTCGCTCCACTCGCGCATGCTGTTGAATTGCAGCAGGTGCAGCTCCGGCGGACAGAACAAGTCGGGATGACCCGCCAGCATGACGCGCAACAGTGTCGAACCGCAGCGCGGGCCGGACAGCAAAAACACCACTGGCTTATTCTTTACGGCCGGCACGGTCGACTTCAGCCGACGGCGGGCCGTAAGCACTCCAGCTCGCCCAGTGGGCGCAGCGGGCACGGCCGCTTCGATAGGCGCCGGCGTGAGGTTCGCAATCTCGTCTACAAGGTACGGCGCGAGTTGGTGAATGGTCGGACGGTCAAAGACCTCTTTCGGGAACAGCTTCAGTCCCAAGTCCCGTTCGATGCTGTTCATTACTTCCATCATCATGATGGAGTCCAGCCCGAGTTCGATGAAATTGCGGTCCAGCGGGATCGTTTCTTCGTCGCGGTAAAGCACCTTGGCCAGTTCGCGGCGCAGGTAGATTTCCAACTCCTTTGGATCGGCCGAACCCGCGGCAGGCGATGGAGACTCACTCGCGCGCGGATGCGTTTCAACCGGCGACGGAAGCAACTCGGACAATGCCGCGCCATGGGACGCGGCGGACATGCGCGAACCGACGACACCCCAATCGGTGTCCATCACACCGACTTGAACCGGCGATGCGAGGACCAGGTTCTCGAGCACCGCAATGCCATCGGCTGGTGGAATGCTTTTGATACCGGCGTGCGCGAGACGTTCGCCCACGCGGGCATCCGCCGCCATGCCGACTTCCGCCCAAGGCCCCCAGTTGATGCTCAGCGCAGGCCGCCCTTTTGCGCGGCGATAGTGGGCGAGGCCATCCAGAAATGCGTTGGCCGCCGCGTAATTGGCCTGTCCCGGTGATCCCAGGATGGCAGCCGCGGACGAGAACAGAATGAAGAAGTCGAGGTCACCCGTGCC
>CAZWDH010000029.1:0-35310 GCA_964632865.1 uncultured Nitrospiraceae bacterium | reverse complement strand
CGATCTACTTCGCCATCCTGTTAAGCCATACGCCTCTCGCGACGCTGATGACGCCCTTCATTTTGGCAGCCGTGTATTTCGCGCTGCGGGGCAAGTTCGACACCCACACCCGTATCACGCGCTGGGTGTGGCCGGTCTGGATGTACGTGTCGGTTACCGGCGTGCTGATATACGTCATGCTGTACATCCTGCCGCAACCGGCATGATATTACTTCGCTTCGCGCCAGTAATCCTCGTGGGGCACGCGGTGCGATAAAAATGGCTCCGCCGCCGGTTCCACGGTCCACGGCGCGTTCGGTGCGTATGTGTACGGCGTTTCGTCTTTCGAAACATACGGCGCGGCCTTGCGTCGCTCGATGCAATCCATGAGTATCTGTTGTTTGATCGGTATGTACTCGGGCGTGTGGGGGCCCTTTTCGGCCTCAATGTGGGCGGTCCGAAATTCGAAGTACACCACGCGCCGCGTCTTGTTCGAGACATTTTCTTTTGACCCATGCAACAGGAAGATGTTGTGAAACAACACGTCGCCGGGCTGCATCAGCATGGGCTTGGCGCCCTTGGTTTCAAACCCCGGACGTTCGACCGCCCGTTCCGCATCTGCCGTGCTCCAGCGGTGGCTTCCCGGCAGAACCCATAGGCAGGTATCTTCGTCGGCGGAGTCCAGGTAGAAATCCACGCTGAAGATGGGCGTGTCGCCCATGTACTTCATATCGGCGTCCCGGTGCCAAGGCACCTCGATCCCTTCCTTGGGAAGCTTCGTAACCAGCGAATCCCAGGTCGGGATGAAATCCTTCCCCGCCAGTTTCTCTACGGACCGCAGAATGTAGGGGTGGCCCATCAGCACCTTGGCTTCGTCGGCCTTGTCCAGGATGTACTCGATCCGTCGCAGCACGCGGGTGCCCGAGCGCGGGCCGGGTTCGTAGAGATAGTCCGGCTCGCCCAAGACGCCGAGTTTTCCATATTCCGTCAGGCGATCCATCGCGTTGCGCAACCGCGAGAACTCTTCGCCATGGACGACGCTTCGCAGTATGAGATAGCCGTTCTCGCGAAAGAACCGCACTTGTTCGTCCGTGATTACACTGTCGGGCATAGCGTTTCCTCCAATATTGTTGCACGCCTGGGGGATGCGACGCGTTTGCCTTTCGTTGGCTCGATCGTCGTTCAAAGCGTGGGCGCTCAGAACGCGTGCGCGAATCGGTCGAGTTTGAACAAATCCACGGGATGCATCGTGGTCCCGTCGACCGCGAGATCGGCGAGCACCTCGCCGATCACAGGAGCGAACTTGAATCCGTGCCCCGAGAAACCAGCCCCAATGATGACGTTCTCATGGCGCGGATGTTTGTCCACGATAAAGTGGTGGTCCGCCGTCATGGAATACATGCATACGCTAAAGTGAGTGCGGTGCAGGTCCAAGGCCGGAAACGTCTCCCGAAGCAGTCGCCGAACCTTCGTCTCGTCTTCGGGGTCGAGACCCCGGTTCAAGCGATCCGGATCGTCCACCGGTACGCCTCCGGTGTGCTCGGCGATCTTGATGCCTTGTTCGGAAAAAGCGGGGAAACCGTAGAACCCGCCATAGTCCATATCCACGTAGAAGCACGGCATCGTCCCTGTGCGACAAGCGGACATGTCATTTTGCGCGTACCACAACTGGACTTTTCGCAGCACCGTGAAGGAGACGCCCAACTCGCCCAGCGCGGATGCCGCCCACGGACCCACCGTTAACACGAGGGTGGACGCAGTGATCTCGCGCTGGTTCGTCGTCACCGTAACGCTCGCGCCATCGGAACGCCACGCAACCGCATCTTCATGGATGAGAAGGTCGGCGCCCTGTTGTTGCGCCAGCGCGACATGCTGCTCGATGCACGCTTCCGGCAGGAGGTATCCGGCTTCGGGATCGTGGTACACGACATGGTCCGGCGGCAGGGTGAACTGGGGGAACTCCCGCATCGTTTCCGCCGCGCTCATCTTGCGGTGCGGAAGTTCGTGGGCGGAGTAGCACGCGTCGAGACCCCGGATGAGCGGCGACTCCGGCACGCCCGAGAGAATCAGCCCGCTCGGAACAAACAATTCTTTGCCGCAGGCCTCCTCCAACTTCAGCCATTGGGAGTGTGCGCGTTCGAGCAGAGGCAAGTATGAGGGGTGCTCGAAATAGGCCTTGCGAAACATCCGTGCATGACCGTGGGAACTTCCGCGATCGTGGGCAATCCCGTGCCGTTCAACGCCGCAGACGCGCGCGCCCAACTCTGCCAGGCGATACAAGGCGGCACTTCCCATGCCCCCGAGCCCAAGCACGATCACATCGTATGTCTGTTGCGCCATCAGGCGTGCTCCTCAACAGTCGATATCGCACCGGTTCCAGCATAACAAACTTGGATTGCGGATTGCCCCTTAGAGGGTTGGGGGCGTGGGGCGGCGCCTAGGCCTCGTGCTTCTGCAGCAGCGTTCTTGCACCCTCCAACTGGATGTGCGCACCCACCAGCACAAGCACGTCACCGGCTTCCAACACGAACTCCGGCGACGGGTTGGTCATTGGTTTGCCATTTCGGACCGCCGCGATGATCGAAGCCCCCGTCAGCGCCCGCAAGTTCAATTCGGCAATCGTCTTGCCCACGGCATGGCTGTCGGAAGTCACGTAATGAGTTCGCGTCACCGTGGCCTGGAGGACCTGCATCAGCTCTTCGTGCGCGGCGCGGTCCGTGGGTTTGCCGCGGAGCATGCCGTAGCGGCCCGCGCGGACCGCGGCGATCTGGGCTTCGACGATGTTGTCGGGAATATCCATTTCCTTGAGCACGTGGGCTGCAATCTCGATAGACGTTTCGAAGTCCTCTGGAATCACGCGGTCCGCCCCAAGCTGATACAAGGCGTCCAGTTCCGAAACAAACCGGGTGCGCGCCAGGATGAACAGATTGGCGCGAAGGGCGCGCGCCACCGACACAATGCGTTGCGTGGACCCGGAATCGTTGATCGCTACCACCAGCGCGTGGGCATGAGCGATGCCTGCATGTTCGAGGATAGTCTTCCGTTCTGCATCGCCAACGATCACCTCGGCGCCCGATTCCTGGGCCGCCGCGACGAGCTGCGGATTCATTTCGATCACCGTATGATGAATATGTGTCGACCTCAGAACGCGCGCCAGGTTCTGGCCGTTGATGCCATAGCCCACGATGACAACGTGGTGTGTGCCGGCCTCGTCGGACGGGGAGGCGCCCGCACCGTCGGCGGCACCGAAGCGTCTGGCCAATCGTAACGAAAGCGGCCCGGCCAGCGGCACCATGCCAGCGCCAACCAACATCGTGCCTACCGCAAAGACGATGAACGCGCCCAACACGTCCGCTGGAAGAATGCCCAGTTTTTCGGCTTCTAGACCGAGCACGTACCCAAACTCGCTCACCGTGCACAACCCAATCCCAGCTTGAACGGAGGGCCGAATGGGCCACCCGGCGATTCGAATCGCCAGCGCCGTTAGGACGGATTTTCCAGCCAACGTAACGACAATGGCGACGGCGATCCAGAACAGGTGCCCCCCCGGCAGATCCAGGTTGACCTTCATGCCAAGCGATACAAAGAAGAGGGCGTTGAAGACGTCGCGGAAGGGCATGATGTCGGCCACAAGTTGATGCCGGACGTCCAGTTCGGCGAGAAGCAACCCCGCCACGCACGCGCCCAACGCCGGGGACCAACCTGCCAGGGCCGCGAGCCAGGCGCCGCCGCAGGCCATCAGCACTGCGAACAAGGCAACCAATTCTCGTCCGCCGGTGCGGACGATGTTTTTCAAGAACCAGGAAAGCACGTGACGTCCGAAGACGGCGGCCAGCGTAAGCCCGACCAAGCCGGCGGCGCCGCGCAATGCCGCCCCCTGCCACCCGCCGCCATCCACGGGAGCCAGCAGCGGGAGGAACAACATGATGGCGATCACGATGACATCTTGCAGGAGCAGGATGCCTGTCGTGATCATGCCGGTGACTGTGCTGGTCTCGCCGCGGTCGCTGAGTTGTTTCAGCACAATGGCCGTGCTGCTGAGCGCTACGGCGACCCCTATCACGAGCGACGGGACCGCGTCGTACGGTGTGGCCAGGCCCGTGATGCCGGCAGCAAGCGCAGCGGTCACGCCGATTTGGAGACCTGCCGCGATGAGCAGGCTTTTGCCCATCCGCAGCAAGGGCTTTGGCGACAGCTCCAACCCGATGGTGAAGAGGAGGAGCACCAACCCCATCTCTGCCAGCCCGGCGACTTCTTCCTCGGGGATGAGTCCCAGTCCGGAGGGGCCAATCACAATCCCCGTGACGAGATAGCCGATAATCGACGGCGCGCGCACGACCCGAAACAGCCAGGCCGCGACCACGGCCGTGCCAAACAGGGCCACAACGTGCATCAGTACTTGAGGTTCGTGCATGGGCAGTATTCGCTGAATACAAAGTTGGGGGCAGCGTCCGACAGTGACCTGACGGAAAGAGGATGGCTAGCCTCGGAGGTCGAGACTTACCGAGTCCTCGAACGAGACTCCCGTATCGCCTTGAGAATATCTTGTGTTGATACCTTCGACTCGACAGCAGGCACATCAAATGGCGATCTCGATGGTCGCTTGTAGGAGATGGAAAACGTATCGCCGCCGCGTCTGGTAATAAGCACTTCTTCCTTTCGCGCCGTATCCAATACTTCGGATAGACGCTGCCTCGCTTGGGAAAAGGTGTATACTTTCATAATGATTACTCCAGCAACGCAATGTCCAAATCACGCGCCGTTCTCGCCAAGCTTCGGTCCAAGGTCAAGAGCGGGTATCGGCTTTCAATGGCACACTCCAAGAAATATGCGTCATACGCATAAATGGCCAACTTTAGGGCAGTCTTCAGCGCCGCTTCGATGTCAATTGGACGCAATTCCACTGGAATCGAACGCGCGGCAGCCCAGACTTTCAATGCCTCATCGCCATCGAGTCGGCCCCGTTTGTAGAGCGCCGTTAGCGCATTCCCGATCTCGTAGGATAGGATCTCCGGCGCTACCAACTCGTGCCCAACGGTTTGCTCGATAATCCAGTCCCGCTCAGGTTCGCCAAGTGCAACGGAAAGAAACGCACTGGTGTCCGCCACGATCTTCATGCGTACAATTGTACAACATTTCGCGCACTGGATCAAATGCGTCTCGCGTCAACACTTCTTTTGACGCTGATCGGGATAAGTAAAGAACACCAGCTTCCTGAAAGTAGTCGTTCGTGAGTCATTCATGCCGAAGAGGTATAGTCTGAAGCTTCACCTTCGAAGACCGCAATTCTACTTCGACTTGTCCTCCTCGTATACAATCGGGAAATTCTCGCCCTCGATGATTTCCCCTTCCGGGATCACGGGGGTATGTACCAGCAACGGTCTGGTGCCGTCCGCGCTTTTCGTTTCGTGGTGCATGAAGTTGAGCACGACGCCGCGCCGGGGGAGGTCGGAGTTGTTGCCGTAGGATCCATGGAGTGTCATGCAGTCGTGAAACGAGCACTCGCCGGCCTTGAGTTCCAGCGGCTCCGGTTTGAACTCCTCGAGTTGTTCCGGCGTGAGGATGTCGCGGATGGCGTCCATGTTTTCGAGCAGTTGCAGTTTCGGCAACAGCGGCCACTTGTGACTGCCGGGTACAAAGTGGATGCAGCCGTTGGCCAGCGTCGAATCGTCGAGTCCGATCCACACCGTCAAGTGCCGCGCAGGCACGCTCCGGGTCCAGTACGAATAGTCCTGATGCCACGCGACCACGCCCGGATGCCGCGCCGGCTTGTAGAAAACCTGGTCGTGCCAGAACCGCACGCGCGGTGTGTCGAGCAGTTGGCCCACCGGAATCGCTATCGCGGGATGGAACAGGATGTCGTGGAACGCCTCGTCGATACGCCACGCGCCCAGGAAATGAAAGACGTTCTGCTCGGGCGCGCTCTTCCACGCTTCATCAACTTCATAGAGTTCGCCCAGCCGCTCGTTCTCGCCCGTGCGGATGCGTTCCAGGCCTTCGCGCAAAGTCTCAATCTGCCGCTCATCCAGCACGCGGGGACCCTTGACGAAACCGCGTTCGCGGAACTCGGCCACCTGTGCCTCGCTGAGCTTGAAGCGTTCCGCGTCCGCCGGGGATTTCAGCGGCGCGAAGGTCGTTCCCGCCATTTCGTGGATGGACCGGTAAGGTATAGCTTCTGTCGCCATGGGCGATTCTCCTAATTAGAGTGATTGCCTTGCAGATTTCGCGAACTCAGACACGCACAGATTATCACAAATCCGGCGAATCGCGATGGCTGCAGTCCTTAAAAGAGTTCCGTCTGTCCCGCGGATGGAGCGGGGGCTGAGTTCCACTGCTGAAGCAGGTATTCCGGGTTGAACTGGCCCTCGGCATCAAGCAGCGACACCGCGCCCGAACGAGTCAACGTGGCACCCAGATCCCGGTGCGCTGGGTCGCAATAGACGAGCACGCGTTTCCCATGCTCGATGGCCAGCCGAGCGGTCCGCACGCTGCCGCCCTGCTTTTTGGGTTCGATGACGCAGACCATGTTTGACAGCGCGCTGATCGTCGCGTTGCGGGTCACGGCGGCGTGTGTTTGCCACGTCATGTCGGGCAAGAACTCGCTTAGGATTGCCGCACGGCCGTCCTCCACGGCTTGCAGCAACTCGCGCGAACCGCGAAAGGTTAACAGACCCTGCGGCAATACGACGACCGTCGTGCCGCCATGCGCCAGGCCCGCCGCGTGGGCCGCCGAATCGACGCCGGTCGCGCCGCCGCTCACCACGTTGATGCCGGCTTCCACGAAGACGGTTGCGGTTTCGCCTGCCAGCATCGCGCCGCGCCTGCTGACCTCCCGCGCGCCAACGACCGCCGCCGAAGGCGTTTCGAGCAATTCACGATCCCCGGCCAGGAAAAGCAGCGCGGGCGCACGATTCCCCAGATCGCGAGCAAGCGATTCGGGATAATCACCGTCCGCGCAGGTGATGACTTGGGCGCCCGACCGGAGTATGCGATCCAGGAACCTCACCTCATGGTCGCAGGCTTCCTCGGTACATTGCGGAAGGAAAGACGCCAATTGATCGGTCTGACTCGACGGGAACTGCGCCAACAGTTCCCGTGTGGGAATGCGTGGAACCGCATCGAGCGTAACGCCGAGGTGCGACGCCAAGGCCACGGCGCGTCGCGCGGACACCGTCCCTGCGCCGGGTATCCGGAGCAAGGCCATCAGTACGGCCACCTCGTCGGTTGTCATTCCGTTTTCTCCATGCAAGACGGCCATGCTACCATTGGGACGCACCGTTGTCACCCCGCTGCTGGCTGGCGGACTTCAACCATGAGACGCGGTGGGGAGTACCGTGTGAACGCCTTTCCGAAAGACTTTCTCTGGGGAGCCACTACGTCCGCGTACCAAGTGGAAGGGGGCAACTTTGATACCGACTGGTGGCGGTGGGAACAACGTCCCGGCCGCATCGCCGACCGTCGAACGTCCAGCCGCGCTTCGGAACATTTCGAGCACTACGAGTCGGATTTTGAGCTTGCGCGTAAGTTGGGCCACAACGCGCATCTGTTTTCCATCGAGTGGAGCCGGGTCCAGCCCGAACCCGATCATTTCGATCCGGAGGCGCTCGTTCATTACGCGCACGTTGCGGAGGCCCTGCGGCGGCGTGGCATGACGCCCATCTGTGCGCTCAATCATGTGACGTTGCCGGCCTGGTTTGCCGATCGGGGAGGATGGTTGCAGCGCGACGCGGCGCGCACCTTTAGTGAGTTTGTACAGCGCGTCGTCGAGGCTCTTTCCGAGAGTTGCACGCACTGGATTCCCCTGCTGGAACCGGAACACCTCGCCACCATGGCATGGCTGGAAGGGCAGTGGCCTCCGGGCCGGCGCGGCATCTGGTCTATCTTTGCCGCCCTGAATGCGCTGATGCGAGCGCATGCGGAGAGCTACGCCATCATCCACCGTCTGCAACCGGAGGCCGCTGTGGGCGTGTCCATCCGCGCACGCAATTGTGTGCCTGTAAACGAAGAGAGTGCTTGGGATTTGCGCGCGGCGCGCCGTGAAATGCGCCGGGCGAATGACCTCTTTCCTGCTGCGTTGATTCGGGGCCAGGCCCCGTTTCCGCTCGGCGGCGCGCGACGCCTGGGAGGGAGTGCGGACTTCATCGCGGTCTCTTACTATGGAAAGGAGCGCGTCCGCTTTCACGCTGGGAAACCGCGCCAGTTCTTCCGGGCATTAACAGACGCAGCAGGCGACTTGATACGTCCGCCCCAGTATGAGGCCGATCCGGAAGGGCTGTGGGATGTGCTCAAAGCGCTTTCCGAATACGAAAAGCCCATCTACATGACCGGAAATGGGTTGAATACAACCGATGACACCGCACGCTGCGCCTACCTGGTGAATCATCTGAAGATCGTTCAGGAAGCGCTCGCGCAAGGCATCGACGTGCGCGGGTATTTTCATCGCTCGTTTCTGGACGGCTTTGAATGGATCGGCGGATATGCCGCGCGATACGGATTGGTCCATGTCGATCGCGAGACCCTCGCGCGGACGCCCAACCCAAGCGCCTATCTCTACAAAGACATTTGCGAGAACGGTACGATCCGCGCTGGGATCGTCGAGAAGTATGCGCAGGCAGCGCGAGTTTCATGACAGATCCTCACAACATAATCTACCTTGCGTTTGATGGCGGCGGCACGGCCACACGCGCCGCACTCTATGACGCGGAAGGCAACGCGATTGCAGAACGAATGGGCGGCCCATCCAACCCGGTTGAATTGGGCGTTCCGCAGTCCCTTCGCGTGCTGGTCCAACTCTGCCGGGAACTGCTCGGTGGGCGGGACGTGTCAACTTGCGAAGTCGCTGCCGGGATCTCCGGCGCGCGGAATGAGATGCTGCGTAATGCCATCACGAACGGACTGGTCCGGTCGCTCGGTGTGCGTCGCGCCGTGGTCGCCAGCGACGTGGATACCCTGTTGCACGCCAACGTGGGCGAAGGCGAAGGGATGGTTGTCATCGCGGGCACGGGCTCCAGCGTCATCGCAAAGGCGGCCGGCGGACATCCGAGGATCTTCGGCGGCCGTGGCGCGCTTTTCGGCGACGTGGGCAGCGCCTACGATATTGCGGTCCGGGCCTTGCGTGCCGCCGCGGCGTCACTCGACGGCCAGCGTGGGCCGACCAAGCTGGTCGATGCCTTACCCGAGGCCGCCAGTTTGCGCACATTTTCCGAGTTGATCGTCTGGTCCCGCTCCGCGACGAAGCATGAAGTCGCGGCGCTGGCACCGGCGGTGATTGCTCTGTATCGCGATTCGGATAGCGCGGCGGAGGGATGTGTCGTTGACGCCTTAACCGAGTTGTTCGCACTCGCTGCCAACGCGGCACGTGAAACCGGACTGTCGAATGCTGCCCCTATGTACATTCACGGGGGTGTAGTCGACGCGCTTCCCGAACTCGTCGACCGTGCTCAGTCGATGGTTAAGAATTGTCATGGCGGCCTCGCCTTGCCTTCTACGTTTGAGCGAACGCGGTTTGGTGGAACCGCCGCGAGTTTGCGTTTGATTGCCGAACCCAGTCGCTCGCTGTTCGTTTCCGAAGTTCGCGCCGGATCCGTCGCGACGGAAGCGGTCCTCTCCCGAACGGAATCCGCGGCGCAACACGAGCGATTCCTCGACACCCTCACCGCCGACGCCATCGTCGCGCGCATGTGTGACGCTGACCAGGAAGCCGTCGACGCGACGCGCGCCGCCCGCGCCGGGATCGCGCATATCGTGCAACGCGTTGCCGACGCATTCGCAGCGGGTGGACGGCTCATCTACCTTGGCGCGGGAACGAGCGGCAGGCTCGGCGTGCTGGACGCTTCGGAATGCCCGCCCACCTTCGGAGTGGACCCCGGCCAGGTCGTCGGCATCATCGCGGGCGGAGACGCGGCGCTCCGCTCCAGCGGCGAAGGTGTCGAAGACGACGAGGCCGCGGCCGTCGCCGATCTGAGCGCATTACAACCGAAGCTATGCGAGCATGACGTGGTGGTCGGGATCGCTGCTTCGGGTACCACTCCGTACGTGCACGCGGGCCTCGCGGACGCGAAGCGCCGCGGCGCATACACCTGCTTGCTCTGCTGCAATCCGGCGGCGCACAGCGACACCGATTGGAGCATTGCATTGGACACCGGGCCGGAAGTTCTGCCTGGGTCGACGCGCCTCAAGGCCGGCACCGCCACGAAGCTCGCGCTCAACATGATCTCCACCGGCGCGATGGCTCTCTCCGGCCGCGTCTTCGAGGGATACATGGTCGGCGTCAAACCCATGAACGCGAAGCTGCGCAAACGCGCCACGCGCATCGTCGCCGCGCTGACCGGCTTGCCCGAGCCCGATGCCGATACTATGCTCCGTGCCGCGGGCGACGACATCCGCGTGGCCGTCCTCATGAAACGCAGTGGCGTCCCCCGCGAAAAGGCCGAGGCGCTACTAACCGAATCGAAAGGAAACCTGCGTGCCGCGTTGGAACGTGATTGACTCCCCGAGCACCAATGTCACCAGCCATGTAGCGCAGGCGTCCCGCCTGCTTCTTCGAACCCGACTCGACGTCGCCGTTTATGCAACCCGGCTTCGTCCGACCATCCCAAAAATTGGCCTGAAAGGCCACAATAGGATAGCCCAGGGCAACGCCCTGGGATTCGAACGTCCTCTCAATGTTCAAGCTCTGAAGGAGCGCAACATCCAATCGAATTCGAAAAACGCGACAACTACAAAGTCCGTGTCGTGCCCTTTCATGGCGGTTCAACATTTGCGTTCTTGTTCCCAGGGCGATGCCCTGGGCTGTCTTGTTTCGCCCCTAACGGGGCACGGCTCGTGGCGCGCGTGTCTTGCGTTCTTGGTTCTATTGACTGGCGCGACGTGGACCGGGTGCCGCTCGCCCGAACCGCCGCCAGCACCGTGGCCGGTAGCAGCGCCTGCCCCAGCCCCCGCCCCACAGCCCGCGCCCGCTCCGGCCCCGGCGCCTGGGCCGAAACCTGAGGAAGCCGTTACCGACGCGAATCCTCCCGTCACGATTCGGCTCTTTCACGGCGCACGGTCACTGGATATTCAAAGCACGGGCGCGCTCCATCTCGAACATGACGGGGGCGCGCTCGATCTCCCAAGCGCGTCGTGGTCGCTGACCCTGACCCAAGCCACTCCACCGCGCCAGCATTTCCACAACTTCGTCAAGACCTTCAAACCCCACGACGCGGACGCGATGAATGGTTACGTGGAGGGTTGGCGCGCGCAAGGCTATCCCGTGGAACCCATCCTCATGGGGTCGCGGTACCGGACCGCCTCCGGCCACATCCTCGACGGCAGAGAGTACTGGATCTCCCTGCACCGTTTTGAAACCGAAGCCCAGGCCAACGCCTTCAAGAAGGAACTCGAGCAGGACAACCAGTGGTCCTGGGTCCGGCCGGAGACCATTCTGCCCGGCAGCGGAACCGTCACGGCCAAATCACCCGATGGCCATACCATGTCCTGGCCCGTGCCGTTCCGGTTGACGTCGACGGCACCGATTCGCGTGAGCCACGCCGGTGACCGGTCCGGCGCAAGCTACTCCGGGGAGATCAGCCTGGCGGTCGAGTCCGATTCCGCGTTGGGCGTTTTCGAAACCCTCCCGGTGGAAGACTACCTCGCGGGAGTTCTGCCTGCCGAGATGCCCGCCCTGTGGCCGTCCGAAGCGTTGAAAGCCCAGGCCATCGCCGCTCGAAGCGACGTGCTAGGCCACCTCGCGCTCAAGCACATCCTCAACGGATTCAACTTCACGAACAGCGAAGGCGACCGGGTCTACGGCGGATTCAGCGGCCGGCACCCCGCCACCGATGCCGCCGTTGCCGCGACGCGCGGGCAGGTGTTGACGGACGGCGTCCGCATTATCCCGGCCGTGTTCAGCTCCAACTGCGGCGGCTGGTCCGAGGACAACGACGCGGTCTGGTCCTCGCCGCCGGACATGAGCCTGCGGGGCGCGGCTGACTTCCCGAAGGGCACCGTCCCTACGGCCACGCCTTCCGCCAACCTGGGGAAATGGCTGCAACAGCAGCCGAACGCCTACTGCAGCGGCGACGCGGGATTCCGCTGGTCCCGGCGGCTCACCGTGGCCGAAGTGACCCGGCTCGTCAACCAGCGCTATAAGGTCGGCACGGTCCGCTCCATTACCCCCGGCGAGCGCGGCGTGAGCGGCCGGCTCAAGTCCGTCACCGTCACGGGCTCCTCCGGCAGCGTGACGATTCGCAAGGAACTCCCTATCCGGCAGGCATTTGGCGGTTTGCCCAGCGCCATGGTACTAATAAGGGCTGACGGATCGGCCGGGTTCACCTTTGTTGGCGGCGGGCGCGGCCATGGAGTAGGATTGTGCCAGCATGGCGCGCGGGGTATGGCGCTTGCCGGCGCGGGGTATGGGGACATTGTGCTCCACTACTTCGGCAACGCACTGTTGGAAACCGTGAAGTGAGTGGCGGCGCGCGGACGTAAGTAAAGGTAGACGATGCTTTTCCAGGCAATCTCCAAGAAGGCGACGCGATTCGCCATCGGTTTGACCTGCGGCAGTTCCGCCCGCGGCGTCGACGCGGCCTTGGTCCGCATCAAGGGAAGCGGACCGGGTCTTCACATGAAGCTCATGAAGACGCGCCACTTTCCCTATTCCTCGGGATTGCGCACCCGCCTGATCGTGGCCAAGAAGGACGTGCGCGAGGTCTGCCTGCTCAATTTCGAACTTGGCGAGTTCCTCGCCGATGCCGCGCAGGAAATGGTTAGACTCGCCCAGTCGGACATGTGCGAAGTCGATTTCGTCGCGTCGACCGGATTCACCGTGGCCCACTATCCGCCCCGTGGTTACGATCAAGCGATCGGGACCTTCCAGGTCGGCGAGTCGGCCGTCATCGCGGAACGGACCGGACTGCCCGTGGCCTCGGATTTCCGCGCTCGCGACATGGCGGCCGGCGGACAAGGCGGCCCCATCTCCACCTACTCCGATTTTGTTTTGTTCGCCCGGGAAGACCGCATCATGGCGCGCCTCCACCTCGGTGGCATCAGCACGCTCTCCGTCATCCCCCCGAGCTTCGACGAGTTGGTCGCCTTCGACGCGGGCCCGGGCACCATCGTCATCGACGGCGCCGTCCGCCACATCACCAGCGGCAACCAGGAAATCGACGATGACGGCGAGGCCGCCGCTAAGGGCGTGGTCATCGACGAGTTCCTCGAGTTCCTGCTCGATCACCCTTACTTTGCGAAGGTTCCCCCGAAGACCACCGGGCGCGACGAGTTCGGTCCTGAAGTCTACCTGCGCGACGCGCTCGCGGGACGCAAAGAGCACTCCATGGAAGATCTCGTCGCTACCGTGACCTCAGCCGTGAGCTACTGCATCGTCCGCGCCTACAACCGCTTCGTGAAACCTCAATACAAGATCTCCCGCCTTATCCTCAGCGGCGGCGGCGTGAACAACAAGGCCCTCGTGCAGCGGGTCAAGAGCGGCCTGGGCGACGTCACCGTGCGCACCAGCGACGAGTACGGCCTGCCCCACGATTCCATCGACGCCGTCAGCGCCGCCATCCTCGGCAACGAACTATTCTGCGGAAAAGCCTCCAACGTCCCCCACGCCACCGGCGCGCAAGAACCGGTCGTGCTCGGGCGGATCACGCCTGCGTAGAACCCGCAGTCTTAATCGTTCGAGACTCGAATCTTGGCGAGGAACGGGCCCCCGTTGCGACGCACCCGATCGGGATTGAAGGCCTCTTCTGAACTCACGGGGTCAATAGGACCCAAAGCATTTCCTACAATCACAAATCGTTCGTTATCGACCGACACAATGTTTTGAATGAAATCGATTCCTCGAGCAATAGGCTCGCCCCACATCACGGTACCGTCTGTTCGGACACACAGCGCGAGTGTACTGTAGTCTCTACCGATCCAACGGCGATCCAAATCAGCAACCTCGAACGTACCTCGATTCGATTCAATCAATGGATTGCCGTAGAACGAAGCAAATCCGACGACTCGGTCAGTTCCCAACTTGGCGAATGCAGTGCCACCGTTCGATGTTCCCATTCCGAGAGGTCCAACTCGTACGTACCAAGGCGGTTGATCCCCTGCGGCGAGATACGATAGGAGCAAATCAAAGTCCATTCTACGACTGCTATAGACCTTAATCGGATCTCTTCCCGTTCCTTCGATTGTTGCAATCCCGCGAAACATGCCGCCAAACACGGAGCCACTACCTCCAAACGGAACAACTTGTCCGCTGGCTACACCCAATTTGTGATAGAGGCCAAGGTGTGGGGACCAAATAGAGACGCTCGATCCACCGGTCGCTTCACGGACGACCCAAACATCGGATTCGCTAACATCCGTCAGTACCAACGAATCCACGTCCTTCCGTCCACCAAATTCGCAGTAATGAACGGAGTGGATTTGGCCTGTGGAGTCACCCTCCAGCAGGAACGTAGTCATTCCCAGGTTCTTCTGATCTTGACCTAAAGTAGGATTACCAATTCCCGCGAGATGGGTATCTGTGGTCCCTGCGACCACAAAGCGTTTTGATTCGAGGGCTTTCACGTCCCACGGGTGGCAAGCCCCGTGATTGTTCAAGACGATATTTTCGATGACCGCACCGCGGCTATCACAAATCACTATGAACGCGGCAGTCTCCGCGTCGACAGCTCCATCTTCTGTGTGTGCGTTCTGCGGACCGATGCTGCCAGTACCGGCAATAATGATACTGCCATCACGAGTGGCGGCTATGTTAGGTCCATGCGTTTGCATAGAGTGTTCGAAGACGGTAGTGGATTCGAGGAAGGTTCCCGATTCATCGTAGAAAGCGAATGAACCGTTCGACAACAACGCGATCCGGCCATCTGGGAGGACAGCAATTGCATCCACGGACCCCAAGTCAGCTACATATTCTCCTGCCGCGACTTGAATACTCGTTGCCCATTCAAAGTAAACGTGCGCCGTGTTCGCTAGTTCGTCGCGCCGTTCATTGTACGCTCGCCTATTAAGGCCGTACCATGCAGCGGAGACTACGATCGCTGCGATTGCAGCGGAGATTAGTATTCGACTCGTCTTCCGCATGGCTTTGCTCCGAAAAGATCCCATGACGTCATCTCGTGCTGTTGCCACATCAATTCAATTCAAAGAACGAATTTTCCTTGCTCGGCGATGACAAACGGGACCGTCTCGAAACACCGGGACATAAAGGGACAGGCACCATTTTCCTTCTCTGCGATCGAGTATCTTCTCAGCGACCGAGTAGGAAAATGGTGCCTGTCCCTATTTTTTACCGCAACGCTTCGTCCATGGCCACGATCATCTTTGCCAGGGCTTCCCGTTTGCTGATGAGGACGTTGGGATCGCGGGTGAAAGTGACGAGGTCGGGGACGAGTTCCTTCAGGTTGTAGACTTCCGCGGCCTGCGCCAGGAGATCGGCGTGGCCGCCCTTCTCTTCGAGTTGTTTCATGCGTTCGCGGAACAGCACGAGATAGTCGTAGTCTTCGATCCCGTCGCGGATGACTTCCCACCGAATCGAGCTGACGGGGCCCTTCGGTCCGGGATAGAGAAGGAACCCGTCGCCGTTGGTGGGCGTGATGTCGAGCTGATTGACCCACGGATTCACACCGGGCTCGCTGTAGTTCGCGTTCCAGTAGTGGACGCCTTGCATGCCCAAGGCCCAAGTCTGCCAAAAGAACACGCGGTGTTCCATGGCGGCGAAGTCGATGAAGAAATTGGCGTATGGCCGTGGCGGGGTATGGTTCACGTACCACCACACCGCGTTGCCTGCGGCAATCCGATCCAGAATCGTCTTGTTGTTCACTGTATCCATGATGGGGGAGTGGATGGCCCAGACATCCGCCGCTTCGTGGAAGAAGGGTTGCGTGCCGTAGGTCGTCAGCATGAGCGGGATGTTCGGAGCGATCTCTCGCCATTGCGTCATGGTTTCGAACAGGCGCTGCCAAGCCGGCCGCTCCGGCTCGTTCGCGATTTGGCAGAATACGCGATCGCGAAGGTTCGCCTTCTCCACGAACTCGTTCGCCACCGCAAGCTGCTCCGGAAACTCAAACAGCGACGCCGGCACCGACAGCGTGCTCGCGCCGCCGTCGATCAGTTCCCCAATCTTCGGCTCGAACTTCGCGAGACTGGCCTTGTAATCCGCGCTCTCCGAGGGGAACTGGGCCAATTCGCGCAGCGTCACCTTGTGGCGCAAGCTATTCTCGAGATAGGCCTCCAACAACTGTTCCGCGCTGCCGGAGTACCCCATGCGGCGGCACAGGCTATCGGCGCCGTCGATCCAGAATCCGAAGTCCGTTTTCAGGTTTGGCGTGCGCGGCAACTCGAAATCGTACACGGTGACCCGCAGCCCCAATTCGATGGGATCGCGACCGCTCGCTGTCAGTTCAAGGTATCCTTCATAGGCGCCAGGCGGCGTGCCTGCGGGGGCATGGACGGTGATCCAGATCGGGCTGCATTGGCCGCCTTGCGCCGTGAATGGCTCCAGGTCCGGCAGGGCGTCGGGCCAGACTCCGGTGGGTCCTTCGAAGTGGGTCGGAATACGCACCGGATAGTACGCGACGGTATGCAGGCTGATTTCCGAGGACGCGATGCGCGAACCCGCGGCGGCGTTTACGAGGTCCACCGCGCGCAGGTTCACGTTGCGGAGATCCGTTCGGTCAGGAGGGCGCAATACCACCTGGAACGATTCGCTCTCGTTCGCAGCAAGCGAAAGGTTGGCGATGGCCTTGTAGTCGCCCGTCCGCTGCGGAACGTCTTCCGGGAAGATTTTCTCCAGCGAACTCTCAAACCAGATGGCCGTGTCGCCGGGCACCGCGAACTGCCGCGGCAAGGTGCGCGATCCCCGTTCGAGCGCAAACGGCGCATCGGTCCACGGCTCGAAATCGTCGGCTGCCACGTCGCCGACGACAAACTGCGTGTCGATGCCGCCATGGGGCGATCCCGTATCGGCGCCGAGAGCGACAGGCTCGCCGTCGCGCGTGACTCGCGCCAGCAACTCGTAGGACCCGTTGCCGGGGGCTTGCCACTCGTAGGTGCATCGGATGATCGTGTTGGGATTGATGTCGAACTTCTTCTCCGGCAACCGCCAGACCTTGCCGTTGGCCGCGAGAATGCTGGCTTCGATCTGGAGCCCCGGCATGGGCTTCACCGCCGCCAGCAGCAGACTCAATTCGCCGGCCTCGTAGTCCACCTGCGCCGCCAGCTCATCCGTGGCAAAGTTCACATGCGTGAGCCCTCGCACGACGTTCACACGGTACGTGGTTTCCCAGGCGTCGCCCACCTTCATCAAGCGCGGAACGAAAGCAGTCTGGAACGCCCCGAAAGGTACTGGCTCGTCGCGATTCACTAGAAAGGAATGGGTCTGGTCGGCATTGAATACCGCATACAGGGTCTCTTTGGACGCGGGATCGGTGGCTGCGACCCAATTTCGCGATGCCACGTGATAGCCGCTCTGCTCGACATTGACGATGCCTTCCCACGTGGCCAGTTCCATGCGGTCCCGCACTTCGATGGAACCGCCGGGCCGCACCTCGTTTCGCACCCAGGGCGACACCCATTGGTCTTCGTCGCCCTTGTTCTCCACCTTCCAGGTGACGCGGACGGACGCTTCATCGGGTTGAGGCTCCATCGTGCGGGTCACGTGGAGTCCCCGAATATTGGGGCCGTCGCATTCGTAGCTGTAGCGAATGACCGGCTCGCCGCCGGCGGTATCCACGATTTCCAGATTCTCATTGAGCCGGCGGTTCGGCACGTAGAAATTGCCGACGCCGAACCCCTCCAGCAGCAGCCCTTCGCCGCCCGCGTGGTTCACGTTGGATACGGACGACCCGAACCATTCCACGCCTGCGCCCGCGCCCGGCGCGATGCGGAACGTGGAGTAGTTGCCCTGCACTTCGACTTCCTCTTCGACCGCGGCGCCTGCAAGGGAACAACCGGCAATAAGAAGCACTGAGACAAGATTGATCATGAAGAAGAACTCCTGCGTATGCCTGAACCGGGAATTGTACACAAGCGCCGAGGCCTGATACACTTCATCAGTCGGGTGCGATTCGCATCAAGAATCAGCGGGAAACACAAGGGGGTTACCGATGAACTGGTGTGCACGACACCCCGTCGTCTGCTTTTTCGTCGTCGCCAACATCATCTCGGCGACGGCAGCCTATCTGGCCTATACACCCATCGCCTGGATCCCAGCACCCGTCCAGGTGTTCTTCGAATACCTTGCCAAGTTCGGGCCTTCGCTGGGTGCCATGATCACCGCGCTGCTGATGGGCGGGGCTGCGCGTTTGCGTGATTTGCTCCGTCCCTTTGCAGCCCGAAACGTGGGCGTGCACTGGTACTTGGTGGCGGCGCTGGCTCCGTTGACCTTGTGGATCATTGTTTATACTTCCGCCACGGCTTTGGGAAACGAGACGGGAAATGCCGCCTGGCTCTCGGCGATGTGGCTGATTCCGTTTGCCTCGAAACGCTTCTTCATTGGAGGCGGCCTTGGCGAGGAGATCGGTTGGCGAGGATTTGTGCTGCCGATCCTGCAGAAGCGCTGGGGTCCCATCCGCGCCACACTGATCGTCGGATTGCTCTGGGGTCTATGGCACACCCCGGCGTTTGCCTTTGCCGAAACCGGGAAAACCGGCGGACTTGGCGCAGTCGTGTTGTTTACCGTTTATTGCATGGTCCTTAGCGTCTATTTCACGTGGGTCTACAACTTCACGAATGGAAGCCTGTTGATTGCCGCCCTGTTTCACGCATGTATCAACGGAGCGAACGATACGGCCGGACGCATGTTCCCCGGTTTTGAGGGAGACTTGGTCTTCGGGCTTGTGTTGCTTGTTGGTGCCATTCCTCTTTACCTGCTTTTGAGGCGCGTACCCAGACCGGAAGTCCCCATCGCGCGTTGATTGACCGTCCGCTTGCGCGCTTCTACGTCAGCCGCTATCATCGCAACCACTCTTCGTTGAGCAACCAGTGGGTGGATACGGGCATGGGAATGGAACGAATCCTGCCGATTCTCGTTGAGTTCGGCGTTGGCGCCGTGCTTTGCGCGATCGGCGTGTGGTGTGGCGTCAGCAGCGGGTACATCAATCTCAAAGATCCGCGCGACCAGCGGATTGTATGGACGATCGTCGGCGGGTTTGTGGGGTTGCTGATTTTCTACTGCGCCTTTACCTTCTGGCTGCCCTACCTGCCGGCCGAGGCCGCCGCGCCATGATCGATACGCAAAACCTCAAAGGCGAACCCCTCGACTACATCGTCATCATTGGCTACTTCGTCTGCGTGATCGGCTTCGGGTTGTGGTTCGGCAAGTACACCCGCAGCACCAAGGACTTCTTCTTCGGCGGCCAACGGTTCGCCTGGTGGTTGATCGCGTTCTCCGGCATCGCGACGACCGTCGGCAGCTACAGCTTCATCAAGTACAGCCAAGTCGGTTTTAAGTACGGCATCGGGAGCACGCAGACCTATCTCAACGACTGGTTTTGGATACCCATCCTCCTGCTCGTGTGGCTTCCCATCATCTACTTCGGACGCATTCAATCGGTGCCCGAGTATTTCGAGCGGCGTTTCGGCACCGGCGCGCGCATGGCCGCCACGGGTCTGATCCTGCTCTATCTCGTCGGCTACGTTGGTGTGAACCTGTACACGTTGGGGCAAGCGCTGAACACCCTCCTTGGCTGGCCCGTCATGATGGGTGCTGTGGCGGCGGGCTTTGCCGTCATGCTGTACATGTTTGCCGGCGGCCAGACCTCCGTCATCATGACGGACCTTGCCCAGGGGATGATCCTCCTCGTCGCCGGGCTCGGACTATTCTTTGTGGGCGTCTACCACGTGGGCGGCTTTGGCGATTTCTGGGCGCTGCTGCCCCAGTCGCACCGATTCGCCCTTTCCGAGTTCAACCGGCCCGACGATTTCAGTTTCGTCGGCCTCTTCGCGCAGGACGGACTCGCCAACACCGGCGCCTTCGTGTTGATGAACCAGGGCATGATCATGCGGTTCCTGGCCATTCGCACGGTCAGCGACGCGCGCAAAATGGCCGTATTCTGGATCCTCGTGCTTGCGCCTCTGGCCGCCATCACGGTCAGCAGCGGCGGGTGGGTCGCGCGGGCGCTCGTGGAGAACGGCGAACTCACGACGGAGGGGAGCGATGCCTTTATCGATGCCGCCCACTTCCTCTGCGCGCCGGGCGTCTTCGGGTTTGTGCTCGCAGCGCTGACCGCCGCGCTCATGAGTACGGCGGACACGTTGATAACGGCGGTCAGCGCAATCTTCGTCAACGACATCTATCGGCCCTATGTACATCGCAACGCGCAAGACCGCCATTATCTCGTCGTGGCCCGGTTCAGCAGCGTGACCACCTGCCTGTTCGGCATTGCGCTCGTCCCCGTGTTCATGATGTCGAAGAGTATTTACAACGCGCACGCCATGTTCACGGCAGCAGTCACGCCGCCCATCGTCATTGCGATCCTGCTCGGTATTCTCTGGAAGCGCTACACACCCGCCGCCGCGGTCGCCACCATGGTGGCAGGACTGATCGCGGTGTTCCTGAGTTTCGTGCCCAAGCTCGACGCGCTGCTCATCCAACCCTTCGCATTCGGTATGGGGCCGGACAGCTACAAATTCATGCGCGCGCTGTACGGTCTCGTCATCTGCACGGGAATCGGCGTCGTCGTGACATGGCTTACGAAGGCGCGCGCGGCGGAAACCATCGTCGGCCTCACCACGGGCACCCAGCTCGACGCCATGCGCTTCTACAAGGGCGGCGGCGAATTGAACCTCAAACCCGGGCAACGCCCGCACCTGCGAGTCGCCATCGATGACACGATGGCCGATGAGGAGGCGGCCGTCCTGCCTCAATCCGCGTTGGACGCGATGCACGCGGAAGTTGGCGATCTCATCTACGTGTGTGACCGCCGCTGGTGGTTCGGTGGCCTGCGTTCGGTGCATCTCCGCATCACAGAAGTCGGCGGAGACGGTGTTGTTCGCCTCGGACCCGAGGCGGCCGCCAACGCCCGGTTCGAAGGAAATGACGCGGTCTACGTGGAAAAGATCTTCTGACTTCCATGGCCGGCGCACGTGAGTTTCCCGTGAAATAAACCAGCCGTACCCGCCGTTTCTCTCGGTATATCCGTTTCATATCTACCAGGAGAAGGTACTATGCCGCGTCCGCCTGTTCTTCCGACGATCAACTGGAAATCTGTATTCCATTCGGGCAAAGACTATGCCGCATGGCTGGCCGGAGCCGAAAATCGAAGTCACGCGCGCAAGATGGAAGAAGCGCGAAAGCAACTGGTTCTCGAACCGCACGTGGAAGCCTTTCTCGCGGCAATCCCGAGGCCGGTGCACGTTATCGCGATCGCGGAGGACTGGTGCGGCGACGTGGTGCGTCACGTGCCCGTACTGCAGCGGCTCGCCGAGGCCGCCGCGAACGTGAAGCTACGCTTCATCACCCGCGAACAGCATCCCGACGTGTTCGTCCGTTTCCTGACCAACGGCGGTGAAGCCATCCCGAAGTTCGTCTTCCTCAGCGACCAGTTCGTGGAATGCGGAAATTGGGGCCCCATGCCGGACGCGTGCCGGACACTACTTTCCCGAGGGAAGGGCTGCGGAGACGTGGGCGCCGCGCGAAAGAAGGTTTCCGCGATCTACGATGCCGACCTGGATCGCGCCATGGCGATTGAGGAACTGGTGAAGCTGATCGGCACGGCCTCCTGTACGGCGCCATAGGCTTCGACCGCACGGGGCCCCCACTTGTGATCTCTATCACGGCTCTCGGAACGGTTGCACCTCGATGAAGTTGAACCCGATTTCCTGACCCGCATCGCCGCCCGGCGTGTCGTCCGCGATCCAGTCCAGAATGTGCAGATATGCCGTTTCGCCGGTGGCGCGGAAGACGTACCGCTGGAACGTGAACCACGCCGGGTGCTCCCGGTTGAATTCGCCAAACGAATGCGCGTAATTGCTGGGGTACGCCTGCGTGAAACAAAACTCCGGCACCGGCTCCGCTTCCGCAACCTGGATTCGCAGCGCCACGCTCTGCTCTTTGCCCAAGTCGTTCAAGTCCGCGGCGATCGCCTTCACCGAATAGAGCCTTCCCGGTTTGAGCGCGCGGATCGTCTGGCTGACCCGGTTCGGCCGTTCGCCCGATCGAGTCATGCGCGCGTACTGATCGCCGATGCCGATGCGCGGATACCGGCCCTGAAGCCAACTGAACCCTTCCATGACGCCGGTATCGATCGAACCCTCTGCCGCCGCGACGACGTCCCATCCTTCTAGTCCATACAAGAAATCTGGATTCTCGATGTGCGGCAGCACGTAGGGATCGTTGGTCAGCCGTTCGCGTTTACCCTCGATGCAATAGTGCCGGAACAACTGGTGCGCCCAACGCAAGGACTCCTCATCCGCATAGCTCGCCGAATACTCCATGATCCCGTAGAGTCCCCACAGCGCGGGCTCCGTGGCGAGGTGGTGGAACTGCATATCCATGAACACGTGGTAATCGACCGCGGGGTCCCGGTTCAGGCTCTCCGGCGGCGCGCAGAGGTATCCGAGTGTCACGATCGTGCGCTGCGCCACGTCCGGCATGGACGCTTGCCACGCCGATAGGTCCTGCTGGAAATTGCGCGCGATCTCGGATGCGGCCGCTTCCGGCGTGCGCGCTTCGGGCAAGTACTTCTCCCAGGCGAACCGGTACCCCAGTTCCGCAATCCGCTGCTGGAACGTCGCGCTCGACGGATACTCGTACAGGTCGCCGCACCACGCGTAGAACTTGCGATGCTCGAAGGCGGGATCCTTCGCGAGCCGCTCCAGCGCGCCCGTCCACGCCGCGTAATAGTCGTCGCCCGCGAAGAGGAACTCGTCCACGATCATCCCCGAGTACCCTTCCTGAGTGACTCCGGGATTGGCACGCCACACCTCGTATACCTGGTCCACCGTCGGCGCCTGCGCACTCGCCAGCCCCGGCAACGACGCGTTGCTGATCCAGGCCCGGCCCTCGCTCCGCCATTGGTCGAAGGCCTCTTGCTCGGGTCCCGCCGTCACGATGGTGTTGACGTGCGGCAGCACATGACGCGACACGTAGGCCCAATCGTAGGGGCCATATGGCGTGATATGCGGCGACGCGGGGTAGTAGCAGTACATCAACTCCGGCACCGTGAGCACCTCGAACGTTCCCTTCGCGTTCGCCGCGACGGCGATATTGTGCTTGCCTTCCGACTGGTACCGCATCGCCTCGAACGCGCCGGTCCGGGGATTGCGCCGCCACTGCACCGGATTATTCTCACCGTCGATGACGACCTGTGGCCCTTCTTCGAGTTCGGTTTGCGCCGAGATGAAGATCCACCCGTTCCGCGGATTGAGGATGGGATAATCCGCGCCGCCTGCCTCATCGAGTTCAACGCGCAGCAGTTCCGTCACGAAGTTGTTCCGCACGGGGAGATCGGCATAGTCGCCTTGCCACCCAGGCGCTTCCGGCCAGGGTACCGTGCGATCGATGGGCAGCCCTGCCACGGCCGAGTCGCTGGGTTCAGCCGCCAGGAGCCGCACGTGAAACACGTCGCCCACGTCAGGGCTTTTCAGTTCGAACACGGCAGTCGCTGCGAACGCGTCAGCCGGAAGCGCAAGGGCAGCCTCGACCGTGGGATTCTCCTTATCGCCTTTGAACACGCCAAGACGCAGCGTGGTATCGGGACGGTCGTTACCGAGTCCCGACAGGTCCACCGTGGTGATGATACGCTTCGCGTCGTACTGGCTGATGCACGCAATCGCGGAATCGGCGGGCAACCGGTTCGGGTCCGTCGTGATGGCGCAGGGGAGATGCCACAGGCCACCGCTGCCGCCCCAATCCAGGCACTCGATGGCGATCAGGTTCGCCTCGCCGGGCCTTAGATGCGCGCTCAGTTCCGCAATGATGGGCGTGTTCGCCACCGAACGGTCGGACTCGTCGCCATAAGAATTGATGCGAACGCCGTTGCAGTAGATCGTGCACGCGTCATTCACCGCGCCAAGGGTCAGCCAGGCCTTTGCGCCGCTCCATGATGCAGGCACGTCCACCCAGCGCCGGTACCAGGCGAAGCCGTCCAACTCCGGAAATCCCTGGTCTTCCCAACGGGTTCCCGCGTCGAGTACGGCCCATTCGCTGTCGTCATAGGAAACGCTGAGCCACCCGTCGCGCAGCCCAACATGCTCCGCATCTGGCTTGAACCGCCAATCGGCAGCCAGGTCGATCCAATCGGAATCCGGCGCTTGCGCCAGACAACACGCAGCAACGATCAGGAGATGAGTCATGGTGCGCCTTCCTTTCCAGCTGGGCAAGATGGCAGACAACCGATCGGTTTGGTGTCGTTAAGACGCGGCCGGGGCTGCTACTCTACCGGCCCCAACTTGACCGTGCTGCGAATTCCCAGTGGTATGGTCATGCTCTCGGGCACCCCCGCCTCCGGGGGAAACTTCATCTCGCCGTCGACGTTTTGATTGACCGTACTCGATACGACCCACCCGGTCTCGCGATCGATGATGGAGGTGCCGCTTTGCGCGCCTTCGAGCCGCACATCGAGTTCCATCCCCATCATGTCGACTTTCGTGTCGTCGCCGGGAGGGGCGATCAACGAGGTGACTTCGAGGGTTGCCGTTTCGTCGGTGACTTCCTTCAAGACCCACGTATTGTCCAGCTGCATTGGAACCACTTGGCGAATGTCCAGCGTCTTCTTCCATGTGTCGCCGACCGCGACCGGTTCGGACGGGTAGATGGCCATCGCCTGTTCGATCAAGTCTTTCATGGCTTCTTCGCCGAACTGCTTTTTCATGTTCTCGATCGCCTGCGCGCGCGCGGGCCCTTCCAGCGACATCTCGGCGAAAACTGAATCCAGAATCTCCGACAGACCTTCTATGGATTCGACATTTCCCAGCGGATCAATTCGCATCGTGAATGACTTCCCCACCATAGCGGCCAGCGGACGGTACTCCGGGGTGACGGGCGCGTCTGCATTCGCGGAATCGTACGACACTGCCATCCCCTGCGTGCTCACCTTGGATGCGATGCGCTGGTACGTGCATTCGACGGTGGCCACGTCTTGGGCGTCCCGGTCCGTGACCTTGTAGGCGTAGTCGAGGGTCATGTCCTGGTTCATCGTAATGGTGATGCCGTTCATCACCTGATCGATAGTCTGAGTCATCGCCATTCGCTGTTGAAACTCGTGGCCCGGTTCAAGGTTCAACCGAAGTGTGTACTTATCCTGTGCGTGGAGAATACCAACGAACAAAAGAGCAAGGACGGTAAGTACGAAAGGACGGCGGAATAGCGGCATGGCACACTCCTGACAGTTGAAGAAATCCCGGAACCAGCACACGTTAAAGCTTAGCACAAAACGGAAGTCCCCGCGACAGGCTACGGCCGCTCAGTTCTGGAGCGATCGTTTGTACAGGTCGAAGAACGTGTAAGGGTCGCAGACCTCCCAGTTTTCGCCCGGGAAGTCCTGGCGAAGTTGGTCGTACACGCCCTTCAGCGTTTCCGGCCGCTGCAGGATCATGCGGTAGATGAGGAACTGCGGCTTCTCCGGTTTCGCGAACCGCGCCATCTCGGCCGCCGTCACCGCGAGGTTATCGCGTTTGGGGTAGATATCGCTCACGTGGCGGACGAAGGGCGTCCCGTCCACGAGGGGCTTTTCAAATCCCAGTTGCATACCTACCCCGTCGGGCGAGAACTTGGCGTAAGCTTCCTGCACGCGCAACGGCATGTCGCCGTGGAAGCCGTTAATAACGAATCCGGTAATGGAGTAATCGAACCGCTGGTACCACGCGCGGTTGTGCTTCACCCACAAATCGAGTGCGTCAGGCAATCCGCTGCCGAGCCGGTCGCCGGTGAGGAGATTGGGGTTGAGGTATCCCGCGCCCGAATCGCCCGCGATGAACCAATCGTTGTCCGACTTCGTGGCGTAGATATGGTCGAAGACGTAGGGCGCGCGCGCGGCGAGATTCGGATTAAAGGCCCAGGCGATGGGGAACTCCCCGCGCACCGGGTCGTCCCACACGGAGGGAATATGGGTCGACAGCCACGCCGCGGAATCGTAGTCGCCCATGTACACGAGCACGTAGGTTTTGTTCTCGAGGGGTTGTGGTTCGGGACGGGGGTTCTGCTCGTAGCGGCGCTTCATCGGGTAGTGCATGTACGCCGAGGCGTTCGTCATGCACGACAGTCCGAGCGCGTCCGCGTCCATGATGGCGTTGTGCGCGGACAGGATGGCCGCGTACTCCCATTCCGTGGGCACCGGTTCATGGGTGCCGCCCGCGGGGCCGTGGGTCGTGTACTTCAGGCTCCACGGCACGAAACCGCCGACCGTCGTGAAAGCCTTTCCCTCGTTTTGCCCGTACTGAGAGCGAAGCAGCGCAACCAACGTGTCGTGATCCGTCCCAAGCGGTTGGCCGGGATCGTCGACGGGGACTTCGTCGGCCCAAGGTCCCAAATCGAAGAAGAACGCGCGGTTCGCGATGTAGTAGTCGTGGTTCGCGAGCGTCGCGTTGTGCAGATCGTGGTAATGAAATCCAGGCTTGTCCGGTTGCTGTGAATAGGCGTCGATGTAGTAGGCCATTAACTCGGGATTGCAGCGGCCCTTGTCCAGATACTCATCCTTCGCCCAGAGATAGGCGTCGCACTTGGCGCTCCCGCTTCGCGCCCCGTCGAATTTCCCCACAAGTGATAGCTCTACCGGCACGTGCGGTCCGCCATCCACCATGCGCGCGTACAGGTCCGAGTCCGCGCGGACCGGCAACCAGCCTTCCACGCCACAAACGGTAGCCGCCACGTTTGCCGTCGCGACGACTTCGGGATCCCACACGACCACGCCGCGCAGGTCCGCTGCGAAGTGGGTGAGCAGGTCGTCGAGCGACGCCATGCGCCGAACCGGAACGTCCTTCAACCAGCCCTTCTGCATCTGGGCAAGCCAATAGTCGTCGATACTGATCGCGCCCTCGGGGCCCGGCCCGCTCAGAAAGCGAATGACGAGTCGCGGTTCCTCGCGGTTGACGCGCCCTTGCAGCGACGCCACCAGTTTCAGTGCGTCGTACCGCAGCACCGAATCGTCCGGCAGTTCCGCCAGACACTGCTGCATATCGAAATAGACGATCTCGGATGGCGGCGCGAACAGCGCAGCCGACAGGATGAGTATTGCGGTCATGACTGGCCCCCGTTACTGATTTGCGTACGCCGCATATGATGGCATCTCTCCGGTAAGCCGTCAACGAAGCGATGCGATTGCCGCCGCCAACCCGCGGACAGAAAAAACGGGGAGCAGCCGCAAGGGCTGCTACCCGCAAAAGAGTCGAGATTTTGGATCGTGTTACGGAGCGGCCGGCAGTATCCGGACCGAACTCGCCACGACGGAACCGTCCACCTGCAACAGCCCCGTCACTTCGACCATGAGGCCGTCCGCAAGGTCGGCTTCGGTGCCCGTCGCCGTGTCGGTATCCGTTTCGAGGAAGATCGCGGCTCCGCTGTAATCGACTTCCAGTTCGCCGTCCATCAACAGCAACGTGAACAGGTCCGCGTCCATATCCAGATTGGCAATCTCGCCACTGGCCATCACATCGGCCGACATTTGCGTCAGGTCGGCCTGTAACTGCGGCGTCAGCACATACCGGCCGTTACCGTTCAACACAAGATGAATTCCGCCAAAGTCAAGCAGAAGCAGGCTCTGCTCGCCATCTTCAAGTGTGAACTCCTGGTCGATAAACAGTTGGCCGTTGGCGGTAAGCTTAACGTTCGTAATTTCCGTGTTCGGGTCAGAATTCAACACCAAGCGCGGATTGCTGATCGCCAGCCGAATCTTCGTGTAGGTTCCGGCCGGAACTTCCGCCGTCGACAGCGCCTCGGATACCGCCGTCAAGTCGAGTAGATTGACGTCCAGCGGGCCGGTGAACACGACGACTTTCGCCTTGTTTGCCTTTTCGTCGTCTCCCTCTTCACCTTCTTCGGCATCATCGTCGTCATTGTCCAGGGCGATTTCGTCGATGGTCACCGTCAAACTATAAACGTCGTCAATGGCAACAACGGCTTTTTCCGTGCTCAACGCCTTGACAAGGGCATTCTTGAATGACCCGGAGTCTGCCGTAAAGGCGGTCGTCACTTTGGCCTTACCCGTCGGAACGGTTCTGGGGCACCCGCTACCGATTGCCAGAACCAGCGCGACAAAACAGATTGACGATAGAATCTTGAACCGTGATTGGAGCCCGAGCATGGATCTGCCTCCTTCGTCCCCCAGATGTGTTTACCCAATCCAACAGAGATAGCGATCCCCGGTCTCGCTAACAAACGGAATTATACCCCGCAAATCCGGTGGCTGGCTAGTCGCGATAGCTATGAAATTACATGAATTCGAGATTAGTGCGCATTGTGGGGTCGACCTGTACTGGCCACATTCGCCACTGACCGCTACGGGGTTATCGTTTGGAGAACCGCCCCAATCACGTCTAGATTGAACAGCAATTGGAGCGCCGCCAGCACCGTCAATACCGCGATGGTTCGGTTGAAGAGCGTCTCTGAGACACGATGGTGCATCCATTTCCCCAGATAAGATCCGATGGGAATCAGCGGTACGAGCACCAGGTCCAGCGCCAGCACATCGGGCTCGATCAAACCTACTGCAAAATAGAAGGGTAGCTTCGTCAAGTTGATGAGGGTGAAGGTCCACGCCACGGTCCCGACGAACAGCGATTTTCCCAGTCCATGGGCGAAGATGTACAGCCCCACGATGGGACCGGCCGCGTGGGCGATGGTGGAGCAGAACCCCGCTGACACTCCGGCGGCGATGGCGGCCTTCGGACCCGGCCGGTACCGGCTGACCCACTCCATGGCGGCCTCGCGAAGGACGATGTACAGGACAAACACGATTGCGATGGCGCCGACAAACTTCTTGAGGTATGGCGCATAGGACTGCACGTCGCCCTGGCCAATGTACCACCAGACCGCGGCGCCCAGCAGAATGCCGGCAATGCAAGGGATGTAGATGGAGCGTATGACGCCCCAATCCTTGTTCGTCCGGTGATGGTAGATGGCGTTCATGTCGCAGAGGATCAGAAGTGGCAGCAGCATGGCCGCCACCTTCTGCACCGGCATCACCAGCATCATGAGCGGCAGCGACAACACCCCCGCGCCACCCGCGAACCCCGATTTGCTGATTCCCTGGATCAGGATTGCTACAGCGACGAACGTCCAAAACAGAACAGGCGGCGTGCCAGGGAGAATGAAATCATCGAACAAGTCATCAATCCTTCCGCAAATAAACCGGCTTCCAGCTACGCTGATTCCCCACAATGCGTGGCGACTCAATAGAAAAATAGTAGAAAAATAGGGACAGTCACTATTTTGTTTCTCCAGCGTCGCATCGGTTTTCAGCGACTCAAAAACAAAATGGTGACTGTCCCGATTTTTCTTCTGAATCCACTGGTCAGCCCGAAGATCCAAAACGGCTGGGAGCCGGGTCCATTTTACATGATCGACCTGTCGGGTGTCGCCGGGTGGCTTACGAGCTGCCGCGCAGGAAGGTTGCGCTACCTTGGAACTCTACGGTCTGATTATTCGACGCGAAATTCGTATAGGTGCCGAACAGGTACGAACCCGCTTTGCGAAGATTCCACGCCGTGTCGCCGAAGAGATCCGCGCCGCTCCAGGCAATCTCGATGCGGTTGTCGCTGCCGACAATCCCGGTGATGGCGAACTGCCGACGATTCTGCTCTCCGGCAAGGCGTACTGACCCGGTCCCCGTGAAAGTCCCGTCGTTCGCAACGTTGCCGATTGTGATAACTGCAAGCTGGCTCGCACGGTTCTCCGAACCGCCGGTGGTGGATCCATCAAAGTAGGACGCGGTGTAGGTGCCGCTCAGGCTGCTCGTGGGGCCGAACCGCCATTCCGCGACCCCGCTGCTGACGAACTGATCGTTGCTGTTGAACTGCTGGTAAGAACCCACGAGGACCGGACCCGCCAGGCGCAGGTTCCAGGAAAACCGGCGGCCCGAACGAACGGCATCCATCACCAGTTCATTCCCAACGATTGTCCCGTTCTCGATGGTATAGCTTGCAAATGCCGGAGAAGGCTCGGACTCGTCCAGCACGCGGACCGTACCGGTCACGGCGTTGCCGCTTACCGACACACCGGACATTACCATTAAGTAATCCGCGACGAAATTGCCCGCGCCGTGCGCATCGCTGATCGAAGTGACCCATTGCCGTTCAAAATCCGCGGGTTCCGGGTCCCCCGCGTCGTACCAGGTGGCGTGGCCAAAGCGGACCAGTTGGTTGGCGTTGTTGAACTGCCCATATGCCGCCACGACGACGCTGCCGCTGTGATAGCCGAACCAGTCCGCCTCACCGGCGGCCGGGTTGAAGTTGCCGAATCTTAGTTCAGTCTGCGTGCCGCTGAGGAATCCCTGAACCACGTCGAAATCCAATACCTGCACCACGTCCCCAGGCCGCTGTTCTACGTAAGCGCCCAGTCCGCTGAGCGTGCCATCTCCCGCGGCGGCAAGGGTCATGCTCGCGGTGCGGTCTCGTGCGGCAAAGGATCCGCCTGCCCCAAAGTCATCGCTGAAGGCCGCCGCCCAGGTTTGATCGATGTCCGTAGTTCCGACGCGGTGAAAGATGAGGTGTCCGGAGCGGTCCAGCGTTAGGTTGGGGTTCCGCTCCGCATACAGCGCCACCAACCGGCTACCGGCTAAACGCAACCACAGATTGGGATTGTTGTTGAATTGATTCCCGTCGCTCAGCGTGAGCACCGCGTCGTCGCCGTTGGCCGTGCCCGTCACTTGCACGGTGAAAGGCTGTGCGTCGAACGCACTCGAACCTTGGTTGAAGAACCGGAACACATTCCCGTTGCCGGTGATGGACGCGTTCGTCTGGTTCAAGACCAATCGCAGCGCATGTTGCCTGCGGCCGGCGCCTTGGGGAAGGTCGTCGCCAAATGCGGCAATCCATGTGCCCTCAAAGCGGCGATCTACGGTGCCTCCGCCGCCTCCTCCACCGCCGCCGCCGTTGCCACCGCCGCCACCATTGCCGCCGTCGCCCGGGTCTTCGCCGCCATTACCGCCATCGTCCGGGAAGTCCGGCGTCTGGTCGCCCGCGACGGCCGTGTCCCACTTGAGGCCTTCGCCGTCGAGATCGCATCCGGCCAGGGCGAGACCCGCCAGACAGATTGTTACGTAGAGCAATGCGCTTTTTGGCATATCCACGATCCGGCTCCTTCGATGATGCGAATCGCCACAGAACTACACAGCCTGCCACAGAGCGGCACAGAAACCACCCTAGTAAGTATATCGCCCCCTGCCCGCCGTGTTACAAGATAACGGCCAGGAGCGTTGACGGGATGACCAACGCCTGTCCTCGTCCCCGATCGGCACAGCGTGACTATAGGGCGCGGACGGCGTATCGTAGTCTAGTCCAAATAGAAGGAGTAGCCCGATGAAGAGACTTCACGGTTTAGCGATTCTCCTGGTTTGCGTCTGCCTTGCAGGTATTGCGACAGCCGCAGCGCAGCAAGATCCCGCCGTACCTGAAGGTCGCATCGAGACCTGGACCGGGAAAACGGTCCTGGTCTTCACACCCCATCCTGACGACGACACGTTCTTGTGCGGCGGCATCATGTCCATACTGGCGGCAAACCGTAACAAGGTCATCGTGGTCATCTACACAAACGACAACAAGGGGTCGCTCGACCTGGAGATGACCCGCGAACGCTTAGCCCGAATCCGCCGCGCGGAAGAAGAGAAGGCCTGTGAGATTCTGGGCATCCCAAAGGAAAACATCATCTGGCTCGGCTATGAAGATGGCGACCTCGAATACGCCGACCCGCGTGTGCTTCGGGGCGAAGCTTGCCGGCTCATGAAGAAGTACCGGCCCGATGCCGTGTTTACCATTGACCCCGGTACTACGCACGAACGCTGGCACAAGACCGACCACCGCATGGCGGCGTTTATCACGAAGGACGCCTTCATCGCCAGCGAGTGGCACCTCTATTATCCGCAGCACCTGCTGGACGAAGGATTAAAACCCTACCACGTGCCGCTTGCTTTCTACTACTACACGGAAGAGCCCAACTACACGGTGGACATCACCGATATCGCCGAAACGAAGGTCAAAGCCAGCGCCGCGCACGTGAGCCAGTTTGAACCGTCCCTCAGCAAGTACACGCCGGACATGTCCGACGAAACCTACGAAGGCATCCGCCAGTGGGCCCTGGGCCTCATGAAAGACGGCGACCGCTACGTCGAACGTTTCCGCCGCGAAGAATGGCCCTGATGATTGATGGCCGCAAAAGAACGCAACTATCCGGTTCCCCTGCCGGACATCTCGGGACAAGGACATAAGTCGCTCCAAATGTGACTGCGACCTCGGCCCTAAGGGCGCCCATTTTGGATTTTGATCATTCGAATTTGTTTCGAATTTCGTGCTTCGGATTTCGAATTTGTTGCCCGGTGTTCTTTGCGTTCTTTCGCGGCTAATCGTATTTAGACGGAGACCATTTCCCCCGACTTGGCGGATTTATATGCGGCCACGGTGACTTCCACGGCCTTGAGGCCGTCGTAGCCCGTGATGGCGGGATCGCGTTTCTCGTCGCAGGCGGCGGCGAAGTCGCGCACCAGGCCAAGGTCCGCGTTATCGCCCCACCCGACCCACTCGGCTTTCATGGCGGTATCGTTGTACACGTCAACCTTCTGGTTGAAGGCGTCCACGTTGAGCACGCCGTTCTCGGCGATAATTTCCATGGTCACATCGCCCCACGTAGGAAAACTCTTGGCGCGGTTCCAACTCGCGATGTGGGATACCTTGATGCCGCCCTCCATTTCGAAGTGGAGACTGCCGACGTCGTCCGTGCCAATGCCTTCCCGAATCAGGTTTCCATTCTCGCAATAAACCTTGGTGACTTCCTTCCCAAACATCCAGCGCAACAGATCAACAACGTGGACCGTGTGATCCATCGTGGCGCCGCCGCCGGAAAGTTTCTCGTCAGCAAACCAACCGCCGGGAAAGCTCCCGTTGTTGGTGCACGCGGCCGCGTAGATCGTTCCGAATCGGCCGCTGTCCAAGTCCTCCTTGGCGGCCATGAGCGGCGCCACGTACCGGCACGGAAACGCCGTGCCCAAGCCGACGCCCGACTTCTTGCACACATCGATCATGGCCTGCGCATCCTCGATGGTGGTCGCGAGCGGCTTTTCGCAGAGGATCCATTTGCCGGCTTTCGCAGCGGCTTCCGCCATGGCGCGGTGCTTCACGTTCTCCGAACAGATGATGACCCCGTCAAGACCCGAGGCGAGAAACGCTTCCATGTTCGTCATGAACGGCGCCTTAAACTGATCCGCCGCCGCCTTGCCGCGGGCCGCATCATCGTCCCATATCGCGAAGAGTTCCGCCTCGGCCAATTCGTTGATTGCCGCCGCGTAACTGTACGCGTGCATGTGCGCGAAACTCATGATCCCCAACTTCGCCATTACTTCATCTCCTTCAGGGCGTCCCGCCCGTATCGCCATCCGCCGCGCGGACGCGTTTGATCGATCGAAAGATTACTTGTGCGGCCACGGCCAGAAACGGCCCCGGAACTGCGAACAGTATCAACCACAGCACGACGGACAAAGGCTTCTTCACGGGTGAGGCAGCGACTACCTCGACCCCTTCTTCTCCTTGCACGGTTTCCGCAATAGTCTCGCCGAAACCGGACAGCTGTAGCGCCGGATAGAACCCAATGCACATGGTGCATAGCGCTCCCACGAGCAGCGCGAGGATGAGTTTCTCCTTCGACGCCAGCCGCAACATCCAAACAAAGAGCACTACAGCCGCGCCGCCGATTACGTAGGTAAGGATCTGCATCGTTCCGACCTCCGCGTGATTTGGCCCGACCCGCCTGCGGCGAGTCCCCCGTTTAATTGAACGCGACGGGTTTGCCCGTGTCCGCCGATTCGAGCGCCGCGAGCGCCATACGCACGGCCCAGACGCCATCCTGAGGCGTCACGCGCGGCTGGCCTTTCCCATCAAGCCACTTCTTGAAGTCGTGCCATTCGAGTTCGTACGGGCTGACACCCACCGGGCTGCCGGGCACGATCATGCCCGGCATGCCGGATGCCGTCTCCCGCATCATCACGGACAGCGGCGCTTCGCTGCTGTCGAACTGCAGCATGCCGTTATCGCCGCACACTTCCACCTTCACCCGGAACCCTCCCGGGTGCGCCCAGGTGCCGATCGTGTTGACGATGATTCCGCTCTTCATCCGGAACGTGACCATGGCGTAGTCGATGGCCTTGTCAAACTGTTCCTTCAAATTCTGGCTGAACACCTGCGCCGGGTCGCCGAACACGTACCGGATCCAGTCGAAGTCGTGGATGATCGTGTCCATCGTCACGCCGCCGCTCATGTCCCAGTCGCGGAACCAGTTTCCTGCGCCCACCGGGCAGATTCCGCCCCGGTACGTGCGCACGAATCCGACCTTGCCGACTTTGCCCGCGTCGATCTGGGCCTTGATCGTCTCGAACTCCTGGAAGTATCGGACCACGTGACCAACGAATAGCTTGACGCCGGCCTTCTCCGCCGCGGCGATACCGATATTGCATTGCTCCAGCGTCCGGCCAAAGGGCTTCTCGCAAAAGATGTCCTTGCCCGCTTCGGCCGCGGCCACCACGTACTCCGTATGGAAGGGCGTAGGCGTCAGCACCGCCACCACATCCACATCGTCCCGCCTACACAGAGACAGACAATCCGTCGTCGCATCCGCGCCGTATTGTTTTGCGAGATCCTCCGCCCGTTCCTGAATGGCATCGCCGCAAGCCACAATCTTGAAACCTGCCTTCGTCGCATGCCCGGCATGGTGCACGCCCATGCCGCTGCAACCGATTAACGCTACGTTCATACTGCTCCTCCTAATAATGATGAATGATGAGTGATGAGTGATGAGTGATGAAGTGCAGGTATACAACATCTGTTCCTCATTCCGCATTCATCATTCATCATTCATCATTTCCTCTCACTCCGCCGTTTGATTGTTTTGACGCTGGCTACCAGTATGGCCGTCAATTCTCCCGCTTCCGTGATGAGATCTGTGAGTTGTTTTGCTTTGACGGTTTCCGACTCGACGAGTAGTTCGAGCCAATACACCGTTTCCTCCAACTCTTGCAGGGCGCCCTCCGTCTTGCTGATCATTTCGGCATTCGAGCGGCTGCGCCTGCCTTCACGAACATGCGCCCCGACCGAGGTCCCTGAGCGTAACACCTGTTTGCCAATCACCTGCGCCGCCGTCGTCTTCGGCAACGCGGAATATCATCGAACTATCCGTAACACGAACCGCTTCGTCCGCTCCAGAATATCCCGCTT
>CAZWDH010000028.1:0-35446 GCA_964632865.1 uncultured Nitrospiraceae bacterium | reverse complement strand
CCCGCGATTTGGCGAGGATTCGATGCGACAAGACGGGCACGGCCATCTGGCGAACATCGTCGGGCGTTACATAGTCCCGCCCTTCGACGAGCGCGCGCGCCTGACAAGCTTCGTAATAGGATACCGACGCCCGCGGGCTCGCGCCCAGTTGCACGAATTCATGCTCGCGCGTCCCCTTGACAATCGCAAGGATATACCGCGCCACGCTCTCTTCCACCATCACACTGCCGGTCAATTGCTGCAACTCCACCACCTCGCGCGCGGTGACAACCGGTTGCAATTGGTCCAGCGCGACGCGCGGATCGCGCCGGCGCATGATGTGAAGTTCGTCCTCGTCTCCCGGGTAACCCATCTCGACCCGAAGCATGAAGCGGTCCAACTGAGACTCCGGCAACGTATACGTGCCCTCGTACTCGATCGGATTCTGCGTCGCCATTACCAGAAACGGATTGGGCAGCGGCCGGGTGGCGCCATCCACAGATACCTGAAACTCGCTCATGGCCTCGAGCAGGGCGCTTTGTGTCTTTGGAGGAGTACGGTTCACTTCGTCGGCGAGGACGACGTTGGCGAAAATCGGTCCCGGCCGAAACTCAAATTCCTGGGTCCGCTGGCTGAGGATTGACACACCCAAAATGTCTGAGGGCAGCATGTCGCTGGTAAATTGAACCCGGTGAAACGTCCCTTCGATCGAACGGGCAATTCCCTGCGCAAGGGTTGTCTTCCCCATTCCCGGAACGTCCTCAATGAGTAGGTGCCCACGCGCGAGCAACCCCGCCACGCATAGTTTGATGACTTCGCGTTTACCGAAAATGACTTGTTCGATATTGTCGACCAGAGTAATAACTCGTTTGTCGACAACAACTTCTGGTCTCAATTCCGGCATTTGCGCTCTCTGAAGACTGGACATAGGCACTCCCCGACCGTGTTCGAAACGACTTGTGTGGCGATGGGCCTAACACCCAAGCCCATCCACTTATTCTCACCGGAATTCGCGGATACAGGACAGGATTCCATCTATGTATTCCCTCTCGAACCGTTTATGAGTCAAAGGGAATTCCCTTGCGTGTCCCGCCTAGAGCCAGCGCTCGAACCAGTCGTCCATCATGTCGAGTGTGTCCTGGGTAACCCGATGCCCGTCCGAATGCACGTAATGCTCAAGGGCGTCTTGAGCTCCGAGCAATCTATAGACGGATTGCGCATGTTTCACAGCCTTCGCGCAACTCTTCGTGTTGGAAAAAGTATCGTCGTTCAATGCCGTTGCAATCAGCGTGGGGCACGGCGCGATGCGTGCCAGCAGATGCTCCCAGTCGAATGGGTAGCTCTTCGATTGCACCGCGTCCTTCAGTTTCGGTAAATGGACAAACCCGCCGTCCGAAACCCAACGCTCCGGCTTCTTGTCCTCGGCGAAGCGGGTGAATGCGCAACTCGCGACGCAGCACTGAACGCGGTCGTCATAGCCGGCCAGGAATAGCGCGTTGTAACCGCCAAAACTGTGGCCCACGACACCCAATCGCGCCGGGTCCACCCGTTTCGTCTCGCACAACACATCCAAGGCACGGCTGTGATCGGCCACGTTCTTTCCGATAGCGGACATCTTGGGAAAATCCTTGTAGAAAGATCGCGTATCGAACGGCTCATACTTGAGGGGCACGCGGTCGCCCGCGGTGATGGTGTCCGGCGCAATGGTCACGAAACCCTGCTCGGCAAAGTGACGGGCAAAGGCAAGTTTGGGATCGCCCTCGATACCCGCCGGCTCGTCTTTACCTTGCGGCACGGTCTGGTGGCAACACAGGATGGCGGGAACTTCGTCCTTGCCGTCGGGAACGAAGAGCCACGCCTGGACCCGTTCCCAGTCCGTCACGAAGTAGCTGACGCGTCGCCGCGTATAGCCCGGGAAGGACAGCTCATCAAGCGTCTTGAGCTGAAGATCAACCCGGTCCTTCGGAATCTCACCGACAACGGACGCGACCGCGGTCTCAATGCTGGCGCGAACGTCCGGCCACTCCGACAGACGCTTTAGTTTGCCCAAATCATGCATAAGGTAATCCTGCTCCGTCCCGATACTTCATGCTAGCACCCAACCAACCTCCGTGCAATTGGCATGGTAGAATTCGGCGTGTACGAACTTCAACCACAACCAACCTGGTCCAAACGACGACACCGCCAAGCCCAACCCGACTGACCCAAGCCGCAAAGACCTTGACCAGCCCCCCCTGGTTCGAGCGGGTCCCACCTGCCAGAAATCTGAATTCTCAAATCGGAGTTCACAATTACCCGAATTCCTCAAACCCATCTTTCCCACCGGCCAGAAGCCCGCTCCCGCTCCGCATGGGAAAACCCTTTCCCCCTTCCCGCTGCAACGCGCCGTGCACACGGGGTAGCAACGTGTTACCTCAAGCGCGCCGGCGCACGCGAGCGCCGGCGCCCACTGCGAAAGGAATTCCCATGCGCAACCGCCTTGTCCTCGCTGGTCTCCTGACCCTGTGCATCATCGTCCTTACCGCCATCGGCGCCGCGCCGCGCTATCTGGAAGAACTCCGTGTCGGCGGCGGATACGGCGACCCCGCGAACGGCGGCGCCGACTTCGAATCCGACGGTGACATTCTCACAAACGGCAATCTGACGGTGGACGGCAACGCAGTTGTCGAGCAAGACCTCTACGTCAACGGAACAGATATTCTCTCAGACGCTGACCGAATCATCATTAATCCTGCCGGCGCCGGACAGTTATACGTAGGCTGGAATACAGCACAGTTCCAAAACACGGAGGGACGGCTTTGGTTCGTGAACACGATCGGCCCAAGCGCTCACTTCAGGTATTTCATGCCAGACTCCGGAGGAAACAGCCAAGACTACGCTTCAATTTGGTGCATTGCGGAGGATTCAACGAATGGAAGTGAAGACGGAGGCTTTAAACTTGCTCTCGTCCGTAACGGGACTTACGACTATGACGTTTTCTCTGTAAACAGCAATGGAGATTGCCGTTTCGATGGAGACCTTAATGCGACCGGAGGGCAAGTCAGTGCAGGCATTAACAACGCAGAGCGCGGCATTGTGTCCGTTGCAAATGGTGCCGGTAGTTCTGAGCCGGGAAGTCTGGGGCTTCGGTCGCGAAATGGGACGCAGTGGTATCTGTTCGTTGAAGACGACGGAACGTTGCGGGTGCATAACACACTTCCAAGTTCGAATGCAGACGGCACAATCGTAGGCTTGCAAAATTGAGGACGAGGCACGTCAGGCTTACCCCTACGGGTGCCTAATCACCCAAATAGCCGAGTGCCCGCAATTGCTCATCGCGCTCTGCCTGATCTTCCAGCGCTTCGGTATCGATATCTGTGGTCGTGGGTACGAAGCGGACAGCTTCGGCCACGGCCCATTTATCGTTGGGTGCGTCATCGAGAACCAGCGTAAAGAAGTCCTCCGTTACGGTATAAGTTCCCAATTCAACGAACTCTCGGGGCCGACTCGGGTCTTCGCATCTCAGCGTCAGAAACTCCCCGTCGCTTTCAGCTCGAGCACGAATGACACTTCCATGTCGTTCACCTGTACCTAAAGAACCATCAAGTTCGATTTGAACGCGGTACACACCGCTTGGAATCTCTATTTGGAATGTGATTGGCGGCGCATCTTCCTGAAACGAACAGCTCTTGAGCCTTCCCGAAACGAGCGTCCATTTATTGTCGTCAAGACTATGCCCATCGTTACTGACCCACGTGGTGGCAGCGGACGCTGGTACATCCGCGGGATCTAGCTTGGCGGTGACGACTGAATACTCCGTTAATGGCAATTCCTCGTATTCTTGCCACAAGGGACGAATGACTGCTTCTGCGGCATTTCGCATCGACTCGGCAACATGTGGCAGGTCGTTAACCAGATTCTGCCGATCAGTAATGCGGTCCGGCATGCTCCAAAGAAATTCTGTTCCTGAACCAAAGTCAATCTCAAAGTGATACTCTTGGTTGCGAAGCATTACGATCGGTGGTGATTTGGGTGAGCTACCAGGGCGTTTGGCGAATACGAATTGATGAAGGGAAGTTGTCCCGGAATTGGGATTAAGTAGTGGCAGCAAACTTTTGCCCTGCATGCTGGCGGCGGAATCTACGCCCAACAGATCGAGTAGTGTTGGGACAATGTCCACATTCTGTACATAAGCGGGCACCCGAACGCCGCTAGGTATGCCCGGTCCACGAAGGATTAGTGGAACGTGAAATAGCTCATATGAACTAACGCTCGACGGATGGTCGATCGTTTGTCCGTCCTCTCCGATTAGGTCTCCATGGTCAGCGCTGATTACGATGATGGTGTCTTCGTAAATTCCGAGATACTGCAGGAGCTTGACCAATTGGCCGACATGTGCATCGGCAAATAGGATGCTACCGTCGTGCTGGGCGCGTAAATGCTGTTTCTCTTTTTCCGAGAAGGGCGGCCTTAAGAGCGATGGGTTCTTGAGCCGTTCCTTCTTGTATTCTGGGTCAATCCAATGGTCATAGGGAGGCGAAAGGTTGTCATGCGGAAAATGTGTATCAAGAGAGTGTATATACAAGAAGAAAGGAACTTTGTGATTCTTCTGTAACCAATCAAAGGCTTCAATATTAATAGCGTCAAACGCGGCGTATGCCTCATTGCTTGCAGGGGGAAGATAGGTTGCGGTATCAAACGCTCGCCAGATCCGACTATTGCTGCTAAACCAACCGTGAGTCGTGATCATATGGTTCACGTAACCATTTTCTGCGAGGATCTCAGGAAGGTAACGCTCGTCGTCGGGTCTCCGTCGGAATAATTCGTACCATGGACCCCGATCTAATGCGTAAACAGGGAAATACCGACCTGTGAAATAACTGGGGACAGACCACGTCGTGCCGTTTGCTTGAGAAAAAGCGTGCTCAAATAGAACACCATCTGTCGCGATGGCATCAATGTTTGGAGAGGTTAAGCGATCATATCCCATGCAAGAGAGATTTTCTCCTCGGCAGGCGTCCAATAATATCCAGACAACATTCACTGCTCTTGCCTCCGCCATCGGTTCTGCTGGGTGGCGCGAATCGACCGGAGCTACCTCCTGCGAACATCTCGCAAGAACGAGCGTAAGCAATGCAGCAGTGGCAGTTTGTCTGATTAATTGCGAAATCGGCATCAAAAAACCTCTCAGAATGACTCTTTCGCATTCTACGAACGGTGACCCCTTGGTTCAAACCCTGTGGAGGGAAGGGCTAGCGAAAAATTCTGGAGTACTGTGTACCCAGGTCAGAGATGTCACTGGCAACGACGGGTTACACGCTCGGCCTTAGACGCATGTAGTGTCGCGTCCTCGGGAGAGGGATTCGCGTTCGATGTAGGCGGGGTAGCGCTGATTGAGGAGGAAGACTCGAATGGTGAATTCGCCGACGATGCAGAGGACGCCGAGGATGGAGAGGCAGGAGATGACGAGGGCGTTGAGGATGAGGCCGTTGGTGACGGTGGACAGGATTTTGATGTGGAAGACAAGGTCGATGCCGATGCGCAGGGTGAAGAGCGCGGCGAGCAGGAGGCAGAGTCCTCCGATCAGTTGGAACGGTTTGTGGGAGAGGTTCACGATGTTCTCCATGTTGAACTGCCAGAGTTTGCGGAAGGTCCAGCCGCTGCGTCCGTAGGGACGGGGGTAATGGGTTACGGGGACCTCGGTCCAGCGTCCGATGCGGGAGATGACGCTGGCGGTGTTGAAGAGTTTGAAGGGGCCGAGTTCGAAAGCGCGGAGAATTTTGGCGTTGTAGAGTTTGAAGGTGCAGCCGAAGTCGCTGAGGGTGGTCTGGGAGACGCGGCGCATGATCAGGTTGGCGATCTTCGAGGGAAGCACGCGGAAGGCGGAATCGCGGCGGTCGGCGCGGTAGCCGCTGACGAGGTCGTAGCCTTCGTCGTATTTTTCGACGAGGCGCGGGAGGTCCTTGGGCGTGAGTTGAAGGTCGCTGTCGATGAAGAGGATGGCCTTGCCTCGGGCGCGGGTGGCGCCGGCGGTCATGGCGGCGAGTTGGCCGCTGTTCTTGAAGAAGTCGACGATGGCGTAGATGTTGGGGTCTTTCTCGAAGAGTTCTTTCATAATCTCGAAAGTGCGGTCGGTGCTGCCGTCGTTGATCATGATGATTTCGTAGGGGCGGCCGAGGTCGCGCAGGGCGGTTGACAGTTGGTCGTAGAACTCGGGGAGGCTTTTCTCCTCGAAGTAGGATGTGACGATGGCGGTGATGTCGGGTTGGGGATTTGGGGTCATCGATTGGGGTGTCCTGAGAACTTGGCGTATCGGCCAGTAGGTCTGAGTGTAATTTCAGGCGTGGGATTTGGATTGGAAGAACATCCCCCTTTATCCCCCTTCGAAGGGGGAATTAATGCTGGTCCAGGGACAGCAAGGACATCAGGAACGCCAAGGACATCAGGAACGCCAGGGACAGCAGGGACAGCGGAGAGTCCAGGGAAGGCAAGGGCGATCTGGATTGACTGAAAGACCCCCCCTCTAGCTCCCCCCGGGGGGGGGGGGAGAACTTCTGCTCTAGCTGTGGGGTTTTTTGATTTCGAGAACTGCGGGCGAACCCCCGGATGGGCTAGCTTGCCCCCGCCCGGTGGAGGGGGTGGGCTGGGGCGGGGGTCTTCTATCACGCAAGAATACCGTCGCACCGTCCGCACGTGGCCCTGTCCGGATTGGGAACCGGCGGTTGCTTTCTTCTCAACCCCTAGTGTCTCCATTTGCGATCCACCCCGGTTCACAGCCGCTCGTCCGGATCAAATTCGCGGATGACGGTGGCGGGCACGCCGGCGACGATGGTATTGGGGGCGACGTGCCGGGTGACGACGGCGCCCGCGCCGACGAGGGCGCCGCGGCCAATTTGTATCCGCGGGAGTATCGTACAGTTTGCCCCCAGTTCCGCACCATGACCAAGGTGTACGTGCCCGGTAACCGTAGCACAGGGGGCGATCGTGACGAAATCTTCGACAACGCAATCGTGGCTGATGGAGGCGTTGTTGTTGATGATGACGTGTTGTCCGATGCGCACGTTCACGGAGATCACCGCGCCCGGCGCGATGATGGTTCCTTCGCCGATATCCTGTTGCGTGTGGCATACGGCGGTTGGATGTGCGACGGTGAGGAATGTGACGCCGGTCTGGGTGAGCCGCTGGACGACGGGGATGCGGGTGCGCGGGTCGCCGATGGCGCAGACGGCTTGCGCGCCGGGATAGCCGGTCGCCGCGGTTTCAGGTCCGATTACGGCATAGCCGTCGACTAGCGATCCGTGTTGATCCTGCTGGTTAGTCAGGAATCCGAGGATCTCAAAATTCGGCTGGGCGCCGATTCGGTTGTGGGCTTTCAGGATTGCGAGCGTCTCGCGTCCCATACCGCCCGTGCCAACGATGATCGCGGGGATCGGGTTCATCGCGCGGCCACCGTTTCGTGTATCGCGCGAATGAGATCGCAAATCGAGATGACGGTCTCCGGCGGCAGGGTGCCGTAGATGGGCAGGCAGAGGATACGTTGCGCGACGCGCTCGGCGACGGGCACGTTCTCTGGGCGCGCGGACGGCAACGCCGCGTAACAAGGATAGTGGGAGCACAGGGGATGGAAGTATTTGCGCGTGATGACATTGCAGTCTCGAAGGGCCTGATGCAAGGCGTCGCGCGAGATTCCGAATTGTGATTCGTCAATACATATGGGGAGGTGGCTGTGGTTCGGTGTAACGTCCGCGATGTCGGGTAGCAGGCGAAGGCCCGGCAGCGTCTCCAGCCGTTCGCGGTAGATGCGGGCGAGGACCGCGCGTTGCGCGATTTCCTGATCGACGATGTCGAGTTGGAGCAATCCAAAGGCGGCCTGAAATTCGTTGAGCTTTCCGTTGATGCCGGGGCCGATCACCGTTTCCTCGTCGGCAATACCGAAGTTCTTGAGGAAGTCGACGCGTTCTTTTTGTTGCGGAGACGAGGCGATGACCGCGCCGCCTTCGATGGTGGTGTAGAGTTTCGTCGCGTGAAAGCTGAGCACAGAGGCGTTGCCGTAACGCAGGATTGACTGGCCCTTGTAGCGCACGCCAAAGGCGTGGGCCGCGTCGTAGACCACGGCGAGTCCGTGGCGGTCGGCGATGGCCTGGATGGCGTCCACATCGCAAGGCGTGCCGTAGACGTGCACGGCGAGAATGGCGCGGGTGTTGGAGCCGATATGCTGTTCGATGCGGGCCGGGTCCAGGTTGTACGTGTCGGGATCGATGTCCGCGAACACGGGGGTCACGCCGTTCCAGTAAAGCACGTGGGGCGTGGCGGCGAAGGTGAAGGGCGTGGTGATGACTTCGCCGCCGTTGATTCGCAGGCTCTGCAGCGCGACCAGTAAGGCGATGGTGCCGTTGCAGAAGAGGCTTAGGTTCTCGACGCCGAGGTGCTGTTCCAAACGGCGTTCCAGCTCTTGATGGAAGGACCCTCGATTCGTGAGCCATCCCGTCTTCCAGAGGCTTTCGAGTTCCTGGGTATAACGTCCGAGATCGGGCATGGTCGGTTTCGTGACGTACACCGGCTCCGGCAGCCGGTGGCTGTCGAGGACGCGCTTCCAATCGTTGGCCTGCTCGTTCACGTTGTGTTGCCTCGTGTGCATGTGTGGTTGCGCCTACGCGACCCGCGCTTTCAGACTGTTGTGAATTTCCGCCAGGATCGCGGGAACGTTGTACCTGCGACGCCACTCTGGGTAGTGGGACTGGAACCGTCGCGTATCGCTGATCCACCAACGGTGATCGCCTTGGCGGGGTTCATCGATCATCGTGGTCGTCATGGAGCTTCCGGTGATTTCCTCACACAACGCAATGGCTTCGCGCACGGAGCAGTTCGATTCGCGGCCTCCGCCGATGTTGTAGACCTCGCCGCAGCGCGGGGCTTTGAATACCTGCCAGAAGGCCTCGGCCAGGTCCCGGGCGTGGAGATTGTCGCGGACCTGTTTTCCGCCGTAGCCGTAGATCCGGTATTCCCTGCCGTTGACGGCGCAGCGCATGAGGTAGGCGAGAAAGCCGTGGAGTTCGGCGCCCGCGTGGCCTGGCCCGGTAATGCATCCCGCGCGAAAACACACGGTCTTCATACCGAAGTAGCGGCCGTATTCCTGGACCATGACGTCAGCGGCGACCTTTGACGCGCCGAAGACCGAGTGCTTGCACTGGTCGATGGAAAGGGACTCGTCGATGCCATGTTCCGCGTAGGGATGGGCGGGATCTAGTTCCCATCGGGTGTCGTCTTCCACAAAGGGCAGGGCGTTCGGCGCGTCGCCGTAGACCTTGTTGGTGGAGGTGAAGATAAACGGGGCCTCCGGCGCGTGGCGGCGTGTGCGTTCCAAGAGATTCAGCGTGCCCGTGGCATTGACGGCGAAATCCGTATGAGGATCGCGGGCGGCCCAGTCGTGGCTCGGCTGGCCGGCCGCATGCACAATGAGATCGATGCCGCCGGCCTGCTCCTGAAACACGGAATGGAGCGCGGCTTCGTCGCGGATGTCGATCGGGTGATGGACGTAGTTCTTGAATTCCGCGGCAAGGCGTTCGGCGGTGGGCCGCGTCGACGCGTCGTCCCCGAAAAACCGGGCGCGGAGATCGTTGTCGATACCGTGGACGGCATGGCCTTCGAGGCAAAACCGGCGGACGGTTTCGCTGCCGACGAGCCCCGCGGATCCCGTTACGATTACACAACCCATGAAAACCCCAGCCCCTCCTGCTGTGCTGTCGTGCAGACGAACGGGGCCCGTCCCAGATACCGGTCTCGCCACTCCCGTAAGGTCGACGGACATACCCCAAGGTCTCGCGCCAGGGGCTTCAGCTCCCGGTCTCCCGTTAACAGCAGATCGACTGCGTTTCGCTTAAACTCTTTATCATGCGTTCGTTTCGGCACCTTGGGTCTCCTGCGCTCATTTTATCCACCCCAACGTGTCCGTCAAAACAGGGTATCCCCAAACAGTCTGAGCATCACTCTTGACCCATCATTGGTCACTCATCAATTCTCCCCTCCAGTTGATCTTCGTACAGCGATTCCGGCACCAACCGCCCCCCTTGCCCTTCGCCCTCGACATGGTCGGCAGGCGCGGTGCCTTGGGCGGGGCCGTTGGCAAGGCTCACATCGACGCGGATGTCTTCGGTTCCAATGACATAGCCCGTGCCGTACTGGAAGGAGCGCAACACACCGCGCCCGTCTGTGTTCCAGAACACGCATTGGGTGGACGTGTGGCCCGCGCCGGAGCTTTCGTTCTTGCGGTTGCCGGCGTACCAGCCGTCGTCCAGTGTGCACTGGTCGACGAGGTTCGCCATGGCGAGGGAATGGTGATACTCGTTGTACGCGGGCAGGCCCACGGGCAGATTGCGGTACGCCAAGTTCGTGCTGCCCGCGCTGTAACACCGGAGAAAGACGCAGCCCGTCGTGCCGAATCCCCAGTTCTGGATGAAGTTGTGCCGCCCGTCAAGACCCGCGCAATCGCGGATGAGCCCCTCGTTGGACTGCGAGATCTCGAAGAGGTAACCGCATCCACCGCCACCGCGGTTCTGCGCGGTCTGCATCACGCAATCCGCCACCGTCACGCGCTTGGAATTCACGACCTCGATACCGCAGCTCTGGAGGTGGTAGCCGTCGGCGGGTGGAAACGGCGACGCGAAGGATTCCACGCCGCGCACCCAGCAGTCTTTCACGCCGGAGAACAACAAGATATGCACCTGATAAATGTCCCACGCGTCGTCCCAATCGACCGCGTTCGCGAGGGCCAGGTCTTCGACGCCGCACTCGCTGAGGTACCCGCTTTCCTTGCGCAGGCTCGCGCCGTCGCGCACAAGCGCCGGGTAGCGCAAGGGCACGTCCAGCGTGACGCGATCCGGGTTCGCGGCCGTATCCACGGCCACCACCGTCCGCCGGAAGATGGCTTGCCAGTTCCCGTTGAACGCTTGCCAGGTGCCGGTCATGCCGTGCTCCGCGACGAAATCGTCGGTGATAACCCAGCCCAGGCTGACCTCGTCGCCGGGGCTCAACGAAGACGCATCGTTCACGAACACGTCGAAGGCCCGGTTCTCCCCGTCCACCGCGAGGAGGATATCCGGCCCGCGCGACACGGTCCCCTGGAAGGTGATGTGGCTCTTGTAGGCCATGTCCTGCGACTTGGTGAAGTACAGCTTCGTCGCGTCCGCCCCGTCGCCGCGAATCGCGACTCCGGGCGCGTCGACGCGTAACACGCCGTCGCACCGGTAAAGCCCGGCCGGCAAATAGACGACGCCGCCCGCGACTTCCGCCGCGTCGATGGCATTCTGAATCGCCGTTGTCGCGTCCGCCGCGCCGGTATTGTCCGCTCCATAGTTCGTCACGGTGTTGAAGATGAGCGGCCCCACCTTGGCATCCGGCAATGGGTCTTCGCCGTAATGGTAGCCCGCATAGGAGAAGTCGTGAAGGAAACGCCCGCCCGCATAGGTCGCGTCCGGCGTCCAATCGAGGGGATACAGTTCACTGCGCCACGGCCCGGAAGGCCACGGGCAGGACACGGACACTGCGGTGAGAATCAGCAGGATGGCGCTCTGAATGTAGCGCAGGCGTCTCGCCTGCTTTCTCAATCCCAAGGAGAGTAGGCGTCCCGCCTGCTTTCTTTCATGTTCGGGAAACAGGCGGGACGCCTGTTCTCCTTGGACATCCAATGGTTCATGCTTCCGATCCATCGTGTCACGTCCCCTCATTCGGCGATTGCGCTTCGGCTCCCGGCGCGGTGTCTTGCGCTGCCATATCGTCGATGGCCTGCAGCGCTTCCGTCGCCCGGGGATTGCCGGGATCGATACGGAGCGCCTCTTCAAAATGGCGTTTTGCGTCGGCCATCTGTCCCGCGTTCGCCAAGGCGCCCGCGAGATTCAAGTGCGCATCCAGAAAGCCCGGCTCCAGTTCCACCGCCGCACGCAGACTCGCAATCGCCTCGTCGATCCGGTTCATGAGGTACTGCGCCAAGCCTAGATTGTACTGCGCGAAGGCGTCGTCCGGGTCCAGCTTCACCGCTTCCAGCGCCTGCGTCGCGGCTTCGGGATACTTTCCCTGTTGCAACAGCCCGTTGGCAAGACTGGCGTGCAGGCTCGCATCGTCAGGCTGCAACGCCACGGCCTCACGGTATGAGGCAACCGCGCCTTCCAGATCGCCCGACTGGGCGAGGGCAATACCGAGGTTGTAATGGGCCTTCACGTTCAACGGCGTCGCGGCAATCGCACGGCGGTACTTTTCGATCGCCCCATCGGTATCGCCTTGCGCGAGTTGCGCGTTCGCCGCGTTGATGAGTGCGTCGGGGTCGTCGGGGTTCAGTTCCAGCGCCTGTTCAAACTGCGCCGCGGCCGCTTCGTCCTCGCCTTGCAGCAGCACGGCGATGCCCAGATTGTTGTGTGCATCCACGAAAGCGGGCGCGATGGCAACGGCTTTGCGCAGGTGCTGCTCCGCCGATTCCAGGTCGCCGTCCCGCGCGCCGGGCGAGTCGGCCCGTTGCATCAGTGCAACGCCCAGGTTGTTCTGCGCCACGGAACTACCCGGCGACACGGCCACGGCATGCTCGAAGAGGGCGATGCTTTCGCGCCAGTGCGCCGCCTGGTGAAAGGTCGCGATCGTCATCGGAACAAACAGGACGACCGCGCACGCGGCGAGCAACAGTTCGCGCTGGGGCACGCGCCGTGTCAGTTCGTTAATGCCCCACGCAAAGACGATGAACAGGCCGATGTGCGGCATGTACGTGAACCGGTCCGCCCGGGCGAAGCTTCCGATCTGGATGATGCCGATCACCGGCAACAGCGAAACCAGCCACCACCCCCAACCCGTCACGAAATACGGACTCTTCCCCGCACGCAACAACGCGGCCACGGCAATCACCAGAAGCAGCGCGGCCGCGCCGGCTACCATCCACACCGGCAAGGCGCCGGGATGAGGATAATGAGGCGCGAGGTTTACCGGCCACAACGTGACCCACAGGTACGTCACGTACGAAACCAGCGCGTTTCCGATGCGTTCGTACCAGGATTGCTCGTCGAAGCTGCGCACCGCGCCGCCCGCCCGTTGCACGATCACCGTAATCACGGACACCACGATGGAGCACAGGAACAGCGGAATCTTCTCGCGCACGAGCCGGAGCGCCACCCGTTTCTTTTCCGCAAGCACGGGTGTCGCATCGAGGCGCCCGAGCGGCCAGTAGTCGAGTAGCAGGAGCAGCACCGGCAGCGTCACGACCATGGGCTTGGACAACAGCGCCGCCAGAAAGTGCACGATAACCAGGCCGGAAGTCTTCCAGTCTGGCTTCTCGACATAGCGCAGGTAGAACCGGATGGTCATCAGCATGAAGTGCATGCTGAGCACGTCTTTGCGGCTGGACAACCACGCCACGGATTCCACGTGGAGGGGATGCAACGCGAAGAGCGCCGCCACGAAGGCGCTGGGCCATCGCGCGCGCGTCATCGTGAAGAGCAGGAAAAACAGGACAATCGTGTTCGAGCAGTGAAAGACAACGTTGATAACATGCGGCGGTCCCGGATCGAGCCCGAAGATATCCACGTCGATCATATGCGTCAATGTGGCGACGGGACTCCATCCCCCACCCTGCGGTTTCGTGAACGCGGCAACGATTCCGTCCCACGTGACGCCGCGCGACACATAGAGGTTCTCGGTGATGTACACACTGTCGCCGTCGTTGAGGAAGCCGAACGCTTGGACCTGCCAGTACACGGTCAGCGTCGCCGCGACAATTGCTGCGGCGATCGCGGCGTTGATGAAAGTATCCCGGGTAAATCTTGGCATGGTGGCGGTAAGTGTGGTCCAGCTTTATCGCCTCAGTCAACCAAGCCGAACGCGACGACTTGCTGGGTACACACCAATGCAAAAAAAGAACACACCAGAGGTCTGCCCTGCCTCGAAGAACATCCCCCTTGATCCCCCTTCAAAGGGGGAGTTTGCGCGAGACGCAGACAATCTAGATCCGTATCGTTCCAGCCATGAAACCAAGCCGTTTGGCCGCACCCAACGCAACACGAAGTGTTGCGAGAATTCCCCCTTTGAAGGGGGAGCAAGGGGGATGTTCTCGGAGGTCTGGACCGCCCTATAGAATATACCCGTAGTTGCGGGAAGTTGTGCTCAGTTCCCTTCCGCCACTTCAAGGATCGCTTTCATGAACGCGGGCAAGTCGCGTGGGATCTGCGCGGAAACGAACTTGCCGTCCACGACGCAGCGTTCGTCGACCCACGTGGCGCCGGCATTCTCCAGATCGTCCTTGATCGCGCTCACGCTGGTCATGCGCACGCCCTTGACAATCTTCGCGCTGATGGGAACCCATCCCGCATGACAGATTGCCCCGACCACCGCGCCCGCCTTCCAGCAGGCCGCGACAAACTCGTTGCACTCGCGGTACCGGCGCAACTTGTCCGGCGCGAACCCGCCGGGCACGACGAGGACTTTCACCGCGCTCGGTTCCACGTCGCTGAAGGTGCAATCCGCGACGGCGGGATAGCCTTCTTTCGAACCGTAGGTCGCGCCTTTCTCCGGCCCGACAACCTTCACCTCATACCCCGCTTCTTCCAGGCGAAGCTTCGGGTAATGCAGTTCGAGGTTCTCGTACATGTTCTCCGCCAACACAATGGCAAGTCCTTTGGATGATTTGGCCATGGGATCCTCCCGATTTCCGGTTTGGGTAAGATTGAAGTTGAAGTGCAGCCCTATCCCTTGAAACCTCGCGACCGCAAGCGCCTATTCCGCCGTTCCTGTAATCGGGATCGGTATCGGGATCGGGATCGGGATCGAACACTGGATCGGGATCACCTTGCGTTTTCCACTTCGATACCGATAGCGATAGCGAGAACGGGCGCTGCGCGACACGTCATTCTGAGCGAAGCAAAGAATCCCCAATCACGGACGACCCGCGGCGTAATGAGATTCTTTGCTTCGCTCAGAATGACTGCCAATGGGAGCCGGTTGGTGACGTTCAGCGGCCAACCGGAACCGCGGCAATCTCGTTCGCAACGCGCTGCGCGTCGATGGCGATTTGTCGAAGCAGGCCGGTGGAAGGATTGGTGTAACCGAGAAAATACAGGCCCGGCAGGGCTGACGCGCCCGCGCGCGGGATCGGGAAACCGTGTGGGTCGGTGACCGCCGCGGCGTCTTCGAGAAACTCCTCCAGCGCGGGACGATACCCCGTGGCGAGGATAACGCGGTCGAACTCCAGCGTCGTGCCGTCGACAAACGAAGCGCCGTTCGCGGTGAATGCATTGATCCCTGGGACAATTCGGACGACGCCGCGCTTGACCAGATCGATGGTCCCGACGTCGATCAAGGGAACACGGCCATACCGGTTAATCTGCGCGGCGGGGCTGATCTTGGGGCGGTGAATCCCGTACTGCGAGAGATCGCCCACGGCGATGCGCGCCACGGTGGAACTGATAAAGTCCGAAAGAAACGTGGGAAGCTTGCTCAACATGATCCCCGAGATCTGCGTCGGCGTGCCAAGGAACTCGCGGGGAATGACGTGGACGGGTGTCCGCACGCAGACCGCAATCGACGCGGCGCCATGCTCGTGTAGGTCGATGGCGATTTCGCCGCCCGTGTTGCCGAAGCCCACCACCAGCACGCGCTTGCCGCGGTACGCACTGCCATTCCGATACTCGCGGCTGTGGATGACATCGCCAGGAAATTCCCGCATCCCCTTGAAAGGAGGGAGGTAGGGATGGCGGTTGTAGCCCGCCGCGATGACTACCTGCTCGGAAACGTACGATCCGCCGGTCGTCCTGGTATGCCACGAATCGCCATCGCGCCGGATTGATTGAACCTCCTCACCACAACGCGGGTTCAACTCGAAATGCCGCGAATAGGCATCCAGGTAATCGACCACGTCCTGGCGCGATGGATACTGATCCACGTGCTCCGGAAAGGGCAGGTGCGGCAATCCCGAATGCTGCTTCACCGTGTGGAGGTGAAGGCGCTCGTAATGGTTCCGCCACGATGCGCCCGGCGTGTCGCCGCGTTCCAGGATGGTGAACGGATGGTTCAGCCGGCGCAGACAAGCGCCTAGTGCAAGACCCGCCGGCCCCGCGCCTACGATAAGCGTTCCGTCTACGCGTTGTTCGTGTGCCATTCTTCCAAATGCTGCATACTGCGGCGGAAGGGCGCGAGACCGAGAATGAGTAACCCTGCAGCCACAATGCCGCATGCCGTTCCCACGATGCACAGCGAATAGCGCACCATGGACTCGTCTTTGAACACAAAGTCCGTCAAAGCCCCAACGGTCGGGGCGCCCAATCCGATGCCAATCAAGTTCACCACGAAAAGATACAGGGCGCCGGCCTGCCCCCGCATGTTGGCGGGCATGACTTCCTGCATGGCCGCGGGCGCGGCCCCAAAGGGCATGGCGACTGCGAAGGCCAGCGGCGCCAGTATGGCCATGGCGAGTCGGCCGTCCGGCACCAGCGGATACGCAAGGCTCAAGGGGATGGTCGCCAGTGCGGCGACGACGCCCGCGCGCATCTTGGAATCGATGTGACCCCTGGATGCCAGCCAGTCGGCGAGGTAGCCGCCGAACACGATTCCGGTCGAACCAAAAACCATCATAATGGCCCCGTAGGTCTTGCCCACTTCCGCGGCTTCCCAACCGTGGGTGCGAATGAAGAACGCCGGAATCCAACTGATGCTGCCATAGCCCGCCATGGCCAGCAGGGCGAAACTCATGTTGTGGCAGAAGAACGTGGCCTTGTTCGCGTGGATGTAGTCGAGCACCGCTTTCAATGGAAGGCTTGACGACGCGCCGGTGCGACCCTTTAGTCCCCGCCGGAATGGTTCCCGGACGGTCAGCATGAGCAGGGAAAAGAGAATGCCGGGGATGCCCACGACGAGGAAGACCGTCTGCCAGGGACGGACGGCGCCGAGAATGGGTATGTCGATCATGTCCGCGCCGTAGACGAACTGGATCACGTAACCGCCCAGCAGGTACGCGAGACCCGACCCCAGGTAGATGCCCATTCCATACACGCTGATCGCCGTCGCAAGCCGATTGCGCGGGAAGTAATCCGTTATCAGCGAATAAGCCGCCGGTGACAGGGCGGCCTCCCCGATACCGACACCCACACGGTATGCGAAAAGCTGGGCGTAGTTGCGGGCAATGCCGCAGAGGGCCGTCATGAGGCTCCACAGAAAAACTCCCGCCGCGATAATGCCACGGCGACTGCGGCTATCGGCCAGGCGGCCGAGGGGCATGCCGAACAAGGTGTAGAAGATGGCGAAGGAGGTGCCCATGAGAAGCCCCATGAGCGTGTCACTGACCTCCAGGTCGCGCTTCATAGGTTCGACGATCAGCGACATGATCTGCCGGTCGATGAACGACAGGACGTAGAGGATCATCAATACGCCGACGACGTACCACGCGTAGCCGATAGGCGGATAGGGCGGTTCTTCGTTCAGTTCAGGCTTCGTTTGGGCAGACGTGTCCGGCGTGTCCACTGGTTGCTCCTTACTTGCAGACGATGGTTGCCGGGGAGGAGCCTGAAGCAATCGCGCGGGAAAGTCAACTCCCGGTGCGCTAGTGTCGAATGGCCCCCGCGTCGCGGTCGTCCTTCACCACGACGAGCCAATAGCCAATGCTCAATGCGAGTACCACCGCCGCAATCGCAAGGACCTCTTCCCAGGTGTACTGGTCGAGGTCCATGATGATCACCTTTCGAGCGATTGCCATGAGCGCCGTGGCAATAACGATCTTGACGTGAATGACATCTTCGCGTAGATACACCGTGATATTGATGAAGATTTCGATTGCGATGAGTACGGCCATGAACGCGCCGAACGTAGCGAGAATATCATCAATCTCAAGCAGCAGGAACGGCTGTTCCAACAGGCGTTCGTACAACACGTACACCACGTCCACCACGCCCCACACGATGACCGCCGTCATGAGCAATGCCAGCGCGCGCACCGCCCAGCGAATGATCTGAGTGAGGCTTCGAATGAATGGCTCGTCGTGCGGTTGCTCCGGATTGGCCGGACTGCCGCTTTCGATTAGCTTGGTGGTCATTTTTTTCCGCTCAGGCATCGTGGTATTACTCCATTTCACTTCGCTAAGATCGCTTCGAAATCTCACGGTCTCGGGCCAGTGAACACAATATCCTGGGGTTTCATTTCACGTCTACGCTGGAATGCCCGAGGATTCCCCCGCGTTAGATCCAGAAGGTGTAAATCGATACCGCATTATAGCTTAATGGCATCGACAACGCACCAGGGAGGAGCAAGACACCCCATGGAGAACGAAGAAGAATCCCACCGAACAAATTCGACCAACGGGGAACTGGGCAAGGACCCCGTGTGCGGAATGACCGTCAATCCCGAACGTGCGAAACATTCCTCCGAATATGGCGGCCGGACGATTTACTTCTGCAGCGCGGGGTGCAAGACAAAATTCGACTCCGCGCCGGAATCCTATCTACAGACCGACGCAAAAGACCCGGTCTGCGGCATGAAAGTGAACCCCGAAACGGCGAAGCATCGTTTCGACCATGAAGGAGAGGAGTACTACTTCTGTTCAGCGGGGTGTAAGGAGAAGTTCGCGAACGATCCGGAGAAGTACCTTTCGCCTCAACCAAAACCGGAGAAAACGGTAAAGGACGATAGCCGGGAATACGTGTGTCCCATGTGCCCCGAGGTGCGGCAGAAAGGCCCCGGGGACTGTCCGAAATGCGGTATGGCGCTCGAACCCGCCACGTACGAGCCGGCGGAATCGCGCACCGAGTATACCTGCCCCATGCATCCCGAAGTCGTCCAGGACGAGCCGGGGGACTGTCCCAAGTGCGGCATGGCGCTGGAGCCGCGCGAAGTAACGGTGGAGGAATCGAATCCCGAACTCGACGATATGAAACGGCGTTTCTGGCTCAGCCTCGGGTTCACGGTGCCGGTGTTTATCCTGTCCATGTCGGAGATGATCCCGGGGAAGCCGCTGGCGAGCGTGATTCCCATGGCCGTGCAGACGTGGCTGCAATTCATCCTCGCCACGCCTGTCGTGCTGTACTGTGGTCTCCCCTTCTTCCAACGCGCGTGGCGCTCCGTCGTCAGTTGGAACCTCAACATGTTCACCCTCATCGGCCTCGGCACGGGCGTCGCTTACGGGTATAGCATCGTCGCCGCGGTCGCGCCGGAACTGTTCCCGGATACGTTGAAGACGCACGGCGGGATGGTGCCCGTGTATTTCGAGGCGTCGGCGGTCATCATAACACTCGTGCTGATGGGGCAAGTGCTCGAACTCCGCGCCCGCGCGCAGACCAGCGGCGCCATCAAGAAACTCCTCGGGCTGGCGCCGAAAACCGCGCGCCGTATCAACGACAATGGCGAGGAAGAGGATGTCCCACTGAAGGAAATCCAGGCCGGAGATCGGTTGCGCGTCCGCCCCGGCGAGAGGGTGCCGGTGGATGGTACGGTTCTCGAAGGAAAAACCACCGTCGATGAATCGATGGTGACGGGCGAACCCGTGCCCGTGGAGAAAAATGCCGACGATTCCGTAACGGGCGGCACGGTCAACGGAAAAGGCAGCTTCGTCATGAAGGCCGAACGCGTGGGCAGCGACACGCTTCTCGCGCAGATCGTGCGCATGGTCAGCGAGGCCCAACGGAGCCGGGCACCCATCCAGCGATTGGCGGACGTAGTGGCGAGTTACTTTGTGCCTGCGGTAGTGGCCGTGGCCGTTGTTGCGTTTGTTGTCTGGTTGCTTGTGGGTCCGGAGCCCCGCCTGGCCCATGCGCTTGTCAGCGCTGTTTCCGTGTTGATCATCGCCTGCCCCTGCGCACTGGGACTTGCCACGCCTATGTCCATCATGGTCGGCACCGGACGCGGTGCGTCGGAAGGCGTGCTGGTGAAGAATGCGGAGTCCCTGGAGATCTTCGAGAAGGTCGATACCTTGGTCGTCGACAAGACAGGCACCTTGACCGAAGGCAAACCCCGTCTTGTGACCGTGGAACCGGCGAATGGTTGGGACGAAACGGATCTCCTGCGGCACGCCGCCAGCCTGGAGCGCGCGAGCGAACATCCTCTAGCCGAGGCCATCGTTCAAGGCGCGCGCGAACGGGACGTGACCCTGGCGGACGTGCAGGATTTCGATTCCGTCACGGGTAAAGGCGTCACGGGGAAGCTGGACGGCAAGACTATCTATCTCGGAAACCGCGCGCTCTTTGAGGAGCAGTCCATCGACTTGGGCAGCTTGCCGGAACGGGCGGAAGAATTGCGCGGCAAAGCGCAGACCGTCATGTTCGTGGTCGTCGATGGCGAACTCGCCGGCTTGCTTGGCGTGGCCGATCCCATCAAGGAGTCCACGCCGGAAGCGCTGAAGACCCTGCACGAAGCGGGCGTTCGCGTGGTGATGGTCACTGGTGACAGCAAGACGACGGCCCAGGCCGTGGCCGATGAACTCGGCATCGACGAGGTCGAAGCGGACGTGCTACCCGAGCGCAAAGTAGAAGTCGTCAAACGGCTGCAATCCGAAGGTAAGACCGTCGCCATGGCCGGAGACGGCATCAACGACGCGCCCGCGCTCGCCCAAGCCCACGTGGGCATCGCCATGGGTTCCGGCACCGACGTGGCCATGGAAAGCGCGGGCATCACCCTGGTCAAAGGCGATCTGCGCGGCATCGCGAAGGCCATCCGCCTCAGCCGCGCCGTCATGCGCAACATCCGGCAGAATTTGTTTCTGGCCTTCGTGTACAACTCCCTCGGCGTCCCCATCGCCGCGGGTGTGTTGTATCCGGTTTTGGGCATGCTGCTCAGTCCCATGATCGCCGCCGCGGCCATGAGCTTCAGTTCCGTGTCGGTCATCTCGAATGCCCTGCGCCTGCGGGCAATGCGGTTGTAGGGATAGGACGTATAGGACCGATAGGACGAATAGGACAATGCAGTGGTGCCCGCAAGCGGGCACATCATCGTCGATCAGCCGGCGGGGTCTCGGTTTTGGCGTGGGTGCCCGCGTACTGTGCGTCTCTGTCGTCCCTGATGTCTCTGCTGTCTCTGACATAGTCGCAGCACCCGTCCCCGTACCCTGAAATTGCGGCCTACGCCCGTTTCCGCGTATAATCCCTGCTTTCGCGGGGCCTGATTCGCCAACTCTTTTCGGTCGTGCGCATACATTGTGTCTTGGCGAGTCTGGCGTTTCCCCCGATTCTTGGTGACCCGCGCCGTACCGGGCGCAGCTACAAGGAGTACCTCATGCGTTTCAAGACCTTGTCGATCCATGCCGGGCAGGGTCCGGACCCCGCGTACGGGGCCGTCATGACCCCGATCTATCAGACGTCGACCTTCGCGTTTCGCGGGGTCGAACAGCCGGGACCCTTCGACTACTCGCGCAGCGGTAATCCCACGCGAAAGGCGTTGGAGAACTGCCTGGCGGCACTGGAAGGCGCCAAGTTCGGCTACGCCTTCGCGACCGGCATGGCGGCGGAGGCGACGTTCCTGGCCATGTACGGTCACGGCGACCACATCATCGTGCATGATGACCTCTACGGCGGCACCTACCGTCTCTTGACGACGGTAATCGCGGACAAAGGCGTCGACGTGGAGTTTGTAAACCTGCGCGATCTGGACGCCATTCGCGCGGCCATCCGGCCGGAGACCAAGCTCATCTGGCTGGAGACGCCCACCAATCCCCTCATGAACCTGCAAGATTTGAGCGCGGTAACGGCCATCGCCAAGAAACACGGCATTCACACTATCTGCGACAACACCTTCCTCTCGCCCTACTTTCAGCGGCCGCTGGAACTCGGCATCGACGTGGTGCTGCACTCGACCACCAAATACATCAATGGTCACTCCGACGTGGTCGGCGGCGCTCTCATCACCAACGACGAAGCGTTGGCCGAAAAGATCGCCTTTCTGCAGAACGGCATGGGCACCTGCGCGGGCCCCATGGACTGCTTCCTGGTCTTGCGCGGCGTGAAGACGCTAGCCATCCGCATGGAAGAGCACAACAAGAACGCGCTGGGCATTGCCCAGTGGCTGGAACAGAACCCCAAAGTCGATTCCGTGCTGCACCCGGGGCTGGAGAGTCACCCGCAATACGCGCTGGCGCAGAAACAGATGACCGGCTTTGGCGGGACCTTCTCGTTTCGCGTGAAGGGTGGCAAGGACGAAGCCTTCCGCCTGCTCAGCAATGTGCAGTTGTTCGCGCTCGCGGAGTCCCTCGGCGGCGTGGAATCGCTCATCGAGCATCCGTGGACGATGACCCACGTGTCCATGCCGGAAGAAGCACGGGCCAAGATGGGCATCACGCAAAATCTGATCCGCGTGAGCGTGGGGATCGAGGACCTGGAAGACCTGATCAAGGATCTGGAACAGGCCTTCGAGAAAGTGTGAGGGGAAAGAAAGTATAAGACCTATAGGACGTATATGACTTATAGGACGCTTCGAAGAATTCGGCGGCCAATCGCGAACGCGATTGGCCGTTTTCTGTCCTATAGGTCCTATACGTCCTATTCTTCGCGCCGGACCTTCACCCGTGCAATTTCGCCAAGACCCCCGCCAGCTTTTCACCAATCGCCGTGACCGCTTTCTGTTTCGCGTCGTCGAGCAGCACACCGTCGGGCGTGAAGGCTTCGTTGGCTTTTGGAATAGCAATCTGATCGGGCAGCATCGTGACCTGGATGTTCCCAAGGATGGACCGCACAGTCACCAGACCGCGCAACCCACCCAAGGCTCCCGGCGAGGCGCTCATGATGGCGGCGACTTTCCCCGCGTAGCACGCAAGCGGCGCCTCATCGCCTTCCCGGCGGGAGACCCAGTCGATGGTGTTCTTCAACACGGCCGTGATGGAGCTGTTGTACTCGGGACACGCGATGAGCAGTCCGTCGTTCGCGAGAAACAAGTCCTTGAGCTTCCGGCCGTTCTCCGGCATCCCCTGCTCGCGTTCGAGGTCTTCGTCGAATATGGGCAACGGATAGTCGCGCAAATCGAGGTACGTCACGTCGGCGCCGGCGGCCTCTGCACCGGACACGGCAATCTTCACGAGCTTCTTGTTGTACGAGTCCTTCCGAAGACTTCCGGCAAAAGCCAGGATCTTGGGCGTGTACGCCATCTCAACTCCCTCCGCATCCCGCTCGGGCATTGACCGCAAGTAAAAGGCCGCCCGGCATCCCGAACCGGGCGGCCTTGCCATGGGTTAACGCTTCTGCCTTACGGCTTATTCTCGCCGACCTTCTTCCCCCAGACCCGGACATCGTCGATGTTGCCGACGTCGTCGAAGGACCCAAACCCAATCCCGCCGGAAAGGAAGGTCGTGTCCGTCGCTTTCATGACCGGTTTCGTCATGTCGTCGAAGTACACCAGAATCGTCCCGGCCGCGGTATCGCGCTCGATGCGGATCGTGTGATACGCATCGGTCCATTGCGTACCGTCGGTGCGCTCTTCGGCGATGGAAACGCGCGGTTCGCCGTTCACGAGGAAGACGGAATTGGCGTGATCGTCGGCCTTGGTTGCCAGGTGCGTGTAGTAGAAGTGGGCGGGGTCGTTGTATCCGTAGAAGATGCACTGGTCGCGGTGACCATACTCGCGGCCCGTCTGCTTCATCTTCACTTCGATGATGAAATCGCTCACTTCCAGATCCTTGATGCGCGCGATGTTGTGGGGCGACCGCACCGGCGGCTCGTACTGGCTGGATTGGAAGTTCGAGAACACGTGGTTGCCGTCTTCTTCGACAATCTTCCACGCATTGGGATCGGTTTCGACCCAGTTGTCGCGTCCGGATTCAAAATCTTCGGAAAACACGAGGGGCAGCCCGTTCATCTCCTGGGGGATCTCGGCATCCTCGGCGATCGCAAGGGATTGAACCACCGTCAACAGCAGACACGAAATCAACACGGTGCGCATGGCGAAACCTCCAAATCTAATGGAATCTGCGTAGAGTCGCTCCATCATACCTGCTCCTGTAAAGCGGCGCAAAGAAGCGATACCTCAGCGAACCCAGCACCTAATCGGTCGGATCGGACTGATCGGTCGGATCTGTTAGACCGATCGGTGGCAACGCATCGCGAATGCAATCGCCCGCCGATTTCCATGTGACACCGGTTTCGGTGTACTGTACGCCTTCTCTGGAGAACGCCATGCAGAACGACCCGACCATTCGACGGTACGAAAGCGCCGGCGGCACGATTGTGTACAAGCTGCCCGTGGAGGCCTTCCCGAAACACTTCACGAACTGCTACCTCGTCATGACCGATCCGATCACGCTGCTCGACGCCGGGTCCGGCCAGGATAGCTCGAATGCGTCGCTGCAGGATTGTTTCCGGAGGCTGGGCGACGAGTTCGACGAACGGGTGCAGGTTTTTGACGTGGGCCGGCTCATCTTGACGCATGGCCACATCGACCATTTCGGCGGCGCGAACTTCGTGGTTGAGCAGTCCGGCGCGGAACTCGGTATCCATGAGCTGGACGTCAGCGTAATTCGCTCGTTCAAAGAACGGCTCATTCTCAATACGAAGAACCTGCATCTCTTTCTCGATCGGGCGGGGTTGTCCGCATCGACTGTGGAAAAGCTGCTGAACATGAACAAGTGGTCGAAGGATTTGTTTCAACCCGCCCACGTGGATTTCACGTTCGACGAAGGACCGCTTCCTGGAACACCCTTCGAGATCTTTCACACCCCGGGACACTGCCCCGGGCAGGTCTGCATCCGGCTCGACGACATTCTGTTCACGGCGGACCACGTGTTGCAGCGCATCACGCCGAACCAATCGCCGGAATTCATCACCCGGTACACGGGACTCGGGCACTACATGGAATCGCTTCAGAAAATTCGATCCGTACCGGGTATCACGCTGGGACTCGGCGGCCATGAAGGCGACATGACGGAGCTTCACCGGCGCATTGACGAGACGCTCGCGTTCCACGAGAAGCGGCTGGAGAAGACCTTGGCGTTGTGCGACCGGCCTAAATCAATCAAAGAAGTCTCGCTGGAACTCTTTGGCGAGCGGCAGGACTATCACGTGTTACTGGCGTTCCTGGAGACGGGAGCACACATGGAATACCTTTATCAGCGGGGCCGGATCGGCGTTACCAACATTGCGGAAGCGGAACTCGAGTACAATCCCGTGCTCCTGTTCCAACGGCAGTAGGTCATGGATCGCGAATCGCAGATCTTTCAAATCCTGGAACGGCTGGGGATCAACACGACCCGACTGAAGTGGAAGCTCTATCAATGGCAGAAACGCCGGGAAAACAAACAACCGGGCGTGCAGCTTCCGGCGTCCTTGCATTGGCTGAAGTATCCCAACAAGCATTGCCTGCACTGCGGTAAATTGGTGGACGGCGACGCCCGGACCTGCCCGCAATGCAATCGCCGCGTCATGGGGTTGACAACCTACCGCGTCGCACGTCTGCTGGGGCTCGCCCAACCGGGATCCGCGCCGCCGACGATCATGATATTCCTGGCCATCATGGTCATTCTGTTCCTGCTCGAGATCGTGATGCAGGGCACTTCCGCGATTCTCGGCCCCTCGGGGTATACCTTGCGCGTGTTCGGCGGATGGACAGCACAACTGGCCGTTGTCGAACAGCAATACTGGCGCTATCTCAGCTTCGGCCTGGCGCACATCGGTATCATTCACATCGGGTTCAATTCCTTCGCCCTCATGCAGGTCGGGCCAGTGGTGGAAAGCCAGATTGGCAAGTCCCGCATGCTGGTCGTCATCACGGTGACGCAACTCACTTGCGCCTTCGCGTCCCAGTACTGGTACTACAACGTTCACGGCGCGGTTCACGCCGCGACAGCCGGCGCTTCTGGGTGGTTGTTCGGATTGATTGGATTCGGGATTGCCTACCTGTGGACGTCCCAGGGATCGGCCAGGATGTATCGCGATGTCCTCGTGAAATGGGCGATCTACGCATTGATCTTTGGCTTCTTCATTGGCGCCAACAACGCGGCGCATATCGGCGGCATGCTCGGGGGCATCGTCCTGGGGTTCCTGCCCATGGGCGACACAGCGCGAACACGGGCTATCGGCCGGATATGGGACGTGGCCGCGGTGGTCTCCGCGATACTCTGGTGCGTGACGATCATATTTCTGGCGATCTGTATCGTCACCAACTGGGCGCCGGGCGGAACGCCGCAGTAGCTTCGGAAAAATAGGGACAGCCACCATTTTCCTTTTGAGCCACTGAGTGATTGGCACGGGTGCGCAGAAGGAAAATGGTGACTGTCCCTATTTTTCCTGTCCCTATTTTTCCTATGCAATACCGAGCAAGTCGCGGGCGAAGTCTTCCGAAAAGGGCTGGCCGGGGACGTAACCGCGCTTCCATTCGCCGTCGATGATGAGGTAAGGCACCCCGAGCTTGCCCGTTTTTTCCTCCAGTTCCCTGCCGTGTGCGGGGTCTTCCTTGATGTCGCGCAACTCGTACGCCACGCCCTCGGAATCCATGAACGACTTCAGGCGCTGGCAATCGCTGCACAAGGCCGCTGAGTAGAGTACGATATGGTTTGCCATGGTTCCTCCGGTTGCTAATCAAAACGGGGGCAAGAGGGTCGCGTGACCACTCCTGCCCCCGTACAGACTAAATCAATTACTCAGCTTGGCGTCTGCGACCGCCGCCGCTGCCCCCGCGATCGCCGCGGCCTTCCCCACCGGCGCCTTCCGCACGGCCGCCCGTGCGCGGTCCACGCTGCGGGTATTCCTGGATCTCGATGTTCTTGAACGTCAGGTTCGTCTTGGGATCGTGACCTTGTAAATGGATCGTTCCCGGACCCGGCACGTATCCGGCCTTGCCGTCATTGTTCTCGGAGATCGGGCGCGTGTCGGTAAAATCGCTCGTCTGATAGCCGTTCACCCAGACCGCCGCATGATTGCCATCAACAACGATCGTCTTATAGAACCACTCGTTGTCGCTGGACACCACCATGCGGGTCGGTTGGTTGCCGTAGTTGCCGCCGGTGCCAAAGTCGTAGGGATTGCGGCGGTTGTCCGTCCAATGATTGCGCACCTGCGACTCGTATCCCTTCCAGAAGACGTCGACGGGGCCGCGGTAAAACACGCCGCTGTTCAGTTCCTTACCATTGGAGATGATATCCAATTGCAGGACGAAATCCTTGTACACATTAGCGGTCTCGATTTGTCCGTTGCCATTCTCGATATTGATACCGCCGTCTTTCACCGTAAACACCGAGGCGTGGCCCTCGATGATGTTCCACCCCGTCAAGTCTTCGCCGTTGAAGATCGGGTTCATGTTAATCGGCTTCAGTTTGGCTTCGGATAGTTCCACCTTGCCACCATGGCCGTGATACTGGATTGCGATGTATCCAAGCGGGCGGGTGCGACCGTCCAACGAGACCGCTTCGCCGTCGAGCTTCGCCGTAATGTCGCCGCCGTTTGCCGTGACTTCAATGGTGTGCCAATCGCCGGACGCTTCCTTGGAACCCGTCACCGGAATACAGACGGCTCCGTTCTCGGTGTAGTGGCCCTGGAGCGGGGCGCGGACTTCGAGACCGGTCGTGGGCGTCTCGCCGGAGATCCGTATCTTCACGACCAATTCGTAGTCGGCAAACTGGCTGCTGGTCGCCAGCAAACCGCCGGAACCGCTCTGGCAGGTGAGCACGCCATCCACGACCGTCCATTCGGCGTCGCCGATGGCGTTCCAGCCGAACGTCGTTTCCTTGTCGAAAAGATTAATCCAGCCCGCTGCGGCCTCCTCGGCCGGAAGCACGCCCGGGGGCATGGCATCGTCTTGCCCATGGGCCACCGGAGCTATCGACACGACCGCCATCAAAGCGGCCATGCCGAGGGTGTACAACACCGTACAACCACGCATAATCGATCTCCTTTCACGGGATGAAGGGTTGGTTTACTGAGTCTCGCAACGCCCTAGCGCCGCAATCGTGTGACGCGCGGGAACGGGCATGATACCTTGCGCACGCGCCCTGCTTCCACTGGCGGGCACGTGGTTGTCAGGGGGGGCGTTTTCTGAATCAAAAGATGCCGTGCGCTGGCGCTTTATGTCGCAGGGATCCAGTCGCTATAATGCCGGGGTTGCTGTTTGATCGTGGTTCGAACAGCGTAGCGAGGGGATTTCCACTATGAAACCATTCAAGTTGGGGTTTATCGGGGCGGGGTTTGTCGCGCACTTTCATGCGGCCGCGCTGAAGTCAACCCGGGTAGCCGATTTGGCCGGTGTATTCGCGCCTAAGGGTGCGGAGAGTCTGCAGGCCTACGCGCAAGCCAACGGGATCGGCGACTGCGAGATTTACGACTCCATCGAGGAGTTGTGCAACAACGTGGACTCCGTGTCCATCGTGGCGCCGAACTTCGCGCGGATCGAAATCATGGGCGCGATTGCGGATGCGGTGAAGAAGGGCGCGCCGCTGAAAGGCATCATCTGCGAAAAGCCGCTCGGCCGCACGATGAAGGAAGCCAAACAATTGGTCGAGATCGCCAAACAGACCAAGTTGCCGACGGCCTACTTCGAAAACCAGATCCACATGAAGGCGATCAAGTCCGCGTTGAAGCAACTCGGCCCCCAGCAGGCGGCCATGGGTCCCATCGCGCTCGCCCGTTCCGCTGAGGAGCACGGCGGACCGCACGAGGGATGGTTCTGGGATCCCACGCAGCAGGGCGGCGGCGTGCTGTCGGACATGGGCTGCCACAGCATCGCCGTGTCGTGGTTCGTTTTGAATCCGCTGGGGACCGCGCCGGACTTCCTGAAGCCGGTATCCATCAACGCGGAGGTCGGCCTCCTCAAGTGGGGACAACCCAAGTACCGCAAAGACCTGCTCGACCGCATGGGCGTGGACTACACCAAGACGCCCGCGGAAGATTTCGCCACGGGCATGGTCACCTTCGAGAACCCGGATACCGGCCAGCGTGTGAAGGCCCAGTTCACCAACTCCTGGATGTACGACAAGCAGGGGCTGCGCCTCCTGATGGACGGGCTTGGACCGGGCTACGCATTCGAAGTCAACACGCTCAAGTCGCCACTTGAGATTTTCATCGGCGACGCGGCTGCCGAAGCCTGCGCGGACGCGGAAATGGCGCTGGAAAAAGCCACCGCTTCACGCGGCCTGCTCGCGGTCCAGCCGAACGAGCCGGATCTGTACGGATACCTCGATGAGATTGAAGATGCGGTCGCCGCCTTCAAACAAGGCAAAGACGCGCTTCTGAACTTCGAATACGGCCTCGAGATCACGCGCCTATGCCAGGCGGGATACCTTTCCGCAGAGACCGGCAAGACCATCGATCTCACGGAGCCGAAAACCGACAAAGAACTCGAGTCCTACGTGTCGCTCATCGCCCAGGGCAAGGCCCAGGAGCAACTGAACGTCAAATAAGACGACGGTCACGCAACGTAGACGCGGCTTCGGCCGCGTCTACGTTTTTCAGAATCTTGGGGTTATGGCGCCGTTTCGTCGATCACACCGCGCAGCACGTCTCGCACGGTGTCGATGATATCCTGCTTGACGCGGAAGAGGTCCAGGCGTCCCGCGGCCATGGTGTATCGCTCGTGGGGATTTTCTTCACAGAGACTGCCGATGGTCACCGGGCCGTGGATCGTCTCGTCCCCTTCCGGGGTTTCGCGTGTTGAGACACCGACCACGAGAACGGGATCCTCGAGACCGTAGGGCACGAGGTTGGGCGGGGCGGTGCTGCGTTCCACGCCGGTCGCGCGCAAGCTGCGCAGTGCTTCGAGCAGCGCGCGCATATCGCTCTGGCTCTCCCACACTTTGCCTGCGGGCTCGGACACCCGCCACGCCGTTTCGCCCCTGGTAAACCGGTAGTTCACCCCTTCGAACACGAGGGAAACTTCGGTCGCATCGGCCTCGCGGAACGTGAGCAAGCCTCTCGGGGCGAAGTCGGCACTGGTAACGACCAGTTGTTCCACCATTTCCACCGGAAGCGACGTAACGTCGCCCGTGTCTTGCGTGACATAGCGGGCATCGCCGGCCGGCGTCAACGCGCCCACACGGATGTCGCCCGTTCCACCCTCTTCGCCGAACTCGAGTTGAATGCGAATGATGGGATCGTCCAGTCCAAACTCCGGCCGGGCCTCGGACCAGTAGTCCGTACCGTTCATGCTCAGCAGCGATCCGATGAACTGGGATACCGCGCCCTGGTCGACCTCTTCGTCACGAGGGACGGCGAGACGCCACGGCTTAGCCTCGCCGGTCGCGAGCCGGAAGTGCTGCTCCCCTGCCGTGTACTCGATGACGGAAAGTTCCGTGGCCGGACGCGTCACAAGACGCTTCTCATGCCAGGCCGTGGGCGTTTCGGGCAACAAGGTCACCATCTGCGCGTCGATGACGAACACCGCAGGGTTGCCTTCCTGCTTGACAAACACGCCCCCTTCCGTAACTTCGCCGGTGCTGAACGCCCCGAGATAGAACGTCTGTTTCTCGTCCACCGACTCAGTGGCTACACTGATGCGCGCCCTGGGGGGGTCCAGTTGGTAGTCCGTGTAGGACTCGGGCTCGTCCACGTATTCGCGTCCCACGGCAAACTGGATCTCCGATGCCATCTGATTCAAGGTTTCTTGGTCCGCCACGGACGGATCGGGTTCGAGGATATGCCAGATTCCGTCTTCCCGGCGCTCGGCGACGACGGTAACCGATTCCTTCCACGTCTCGGGACCTGTTGCCCCTTCCGGCGCGTTTTCGTCCCGCGCCATACGGGCAAACTCGATGCGGGAGATCCCTTCACTACGTTTCTTGACCAGATTGCGGTCGCGCAACCACAATAGATCGCGGTCGAGTTCGAAGAATTGGTCGGTGGAAACCAGGAACAAGGGTCCTTCCTCCAGGAGACCATACCGATACTTCTGGGTCGGTTCCATGGAACCGAAGGCCAGGGAGACGGTTTCACCGTCATCGGTGGTCGCTTTCACTTCCAGTACCGGTTGAGCAAGCCCGTACTCCTCCAAATCTTCTGGGGCGGATTCGTAAACAATCCGCTCGCTCAAGAGTTCCGAGAGATTCTTGGCCACGCGATCCCAGACGATGGCGTTGGCGGGGACATTGTACGGCGCGGTAATGGTCCAACTGCCTTGCTCGCGGCGTTCGCCGGCGGTCGCACGCTCACCTTCCCGCTGGAGGGTCACGGTCTGAACCGCTTCGGGCGCGAAATCGAATAGCCGTTTGGCTTCGTACGCATGCCGCTCGCTTCGTTCCTCGCCCAGGAGGACCAGCCAATAGGCAGCGCAGACCACCGCCAGGATACCGAGCAGGATCAGTACGGAACGAGGCTTCACTGATACTTCCTCCGGAACAGGAACACGACCAGCCCGGCGAGCAGGACCACGTGCAGGACACCCAGCGTCGAGATCCACGCGATTCGCCGTTCGTCCGCGTCGGAGAGGTTTATGGGAAGGTTCTCCGCGAGCCGCGGCCGGATGGCGATTAACTCTTCACGCGCACTCAACCACGCCATGGAATTCAACATGAGATTCAAGTTGCCGCCGTTCAAGATGGTCTCGTTGCTGAGAAAATCGCTGTCGCCTATCACGACGGCCCGCGCATCTCGCGTTTGGCCCGTATCGCCAATCGCGCGATCGGTTTTCATGGATGCCGCCACGGCGACGCCGTAGGATCCGAGGGGCTCATCCTGGTCCTGAACCGGCTGTTTGCCTTCCGCGAGAAGCGCCATATCCTTCTCGGCCCACGTGTAGGGAAGGGTGTTCAGGATGCGCTGGGCCGTGGCTTTGTCGGGCATGTCTTCGGCGACCGATACCGACCGCGCGGCGAGCAGGTCGATGCGCTTGTCGAAATTCCGGGTGATCGGGTTCTCGGAACTGAAGCAGCCGTGAAACTCCATCGTGTCCGGCAAATCGGCGCTCTGGAACACGCTGGGCACCGCCGAGTCTGGAACCAGCGAGACTTCGCCAAGGCGCTCATTCACGCCGCTGATCAGGAGGTCTTCGCCAACGACGACCCCAAACCGTTGCTCAAGCCAATCGAATAAGGGCCGGCGAGCGCTCGCGTATTGCGGGTCTACGAGGATGAAGAGGCGGCCGCCGCCATTGATGAAGTTTTCCAGCGCTTCGATTTCGCGGGGGCTATACGTGGCGCCGGCTCCCTGCGTGGCGCCTAGCCCGTTTATCGCCAGAATCGCGTAATCGCCGGAGATCGTCCCCTGCGAAACATCGATCACCGCCGACGCGACCGCGTAGCCTTCGGATTCAAGAAACTGTTTCATGTTGGCCGATTCGGGCTTTGTGATGTCCTTTTCGCCATGGCCAATCAGGAACCCAATCGTCGGTTTCGTATCCTGAACGACGTTAATGAGCGCATTCGTGAAATCCCGCTCCTCAAGCCGTGGCTGGGGGCCGGTGAACGGGATCGTTCGTTGAGGAGGATTGGGCTCACCCGAATCTCTCCGGATGACGACGGTCCCCTGCGGGTCGGCGAAGGTCAGGTTCATGGCTTTCAAGCGAGCCAGCTCTTTTTGAGGATCGATGAACTCAACCTTCAGATACGGCGTGTACTGCTGGCAACGCTCCAAAAAGATGCGTGTCTTCTCTTCGGCAACATCGATCTCACGCGCTCCCGTGTTGGTGAACAAGCCGAGAACGAGCACGTCGTCTTCCAGGTTCTCCAGAACCTGAATGGTCTGCGGCGCAAGTTCCTGCCGCCCCTCCTGGGTGAGATCCCAGGACTGATCCCAGCGGCGCGCCAAGGCGTATAACACGATGCAAATCGCCAGGAAGATCAACGAACCGAAAACACTGGACAATCCGGCAAGGTTACGCCGGCGCGCAGTGGAACCGGCCATGAGGATGAGTGTCAGTACCAGCCAAAGCAGGCCCGCGGCAAGACCAATTCCACCCGCAATCAGCACGGAAGAATCGAAGAGATCGCGGCGAACCGCGAGGATGTTCAGTGCGATGGCAATGAGCACAATCGCGAGGGCACCGAAAAGGAGGCGCAATACCTTCATACCTCACGCCCTCCATTTGCGCGATTCGAGCGCGCGAAAGGTCAAGAAAAGAAAGAAGCTCGCCAGAAGAACGTAGTACGCAATATCGGCGGGTTGCACGATGCCTTGCGCCATTTCCTCGGCGTGTCCGTCCAGCGGCAATTCGACGACGAGTTGCCGGAAGATCCCGTAGACGAAACGGGCTACCGACTCGATGGTTCCGGCCCATTGGGCGGGCACGGTAATCTGCTCGGGCATGTCGGAGCCGTAGGTGCCGAGGATATAGAGAACGAACCAAATGCCAAAGGTCAGAATGCCCGCGGTAATCTGGCTTGCAGTCATGGCCGATACGAACAGTCCCAGGCTCATGAACGCGGCGCTCATCAGAAAGACGGTAACCAAGCCGAAAACAAGGACGGCCGCCTCGACATCGGTGTACTGGGCAATGATGACAAGATGCACGCCGACAATGGCCATCAACACGGCCACGATAGCGAGGGACGCGAGGTACTTTCCAAACACGATGTCGCGATCCCGGAGGGGATGAGTCAATAACAATTCCATAGTCCCGCGGTTACGCTCTTCGGCGAGCAACCGCATGGTGATCAAAGGTCCAATGAACAGCATGAGCTGCCCGCAGAAGACAAGGTATGGGCTGAGCATGAGTTCCTCGAAGTCGGGGATCCCTTCGTAGGCGTACTCGGACGGGGCCTGCGTAATGCGGCAGAAAAGAATGAACGTCGCCGCGAATGCGAGGCCCGAGATCGCCGCGTAGGTTCCGACGATGATGTATCCGACGGGGGTGGTGAAGAAGCTGGAGAACTCCCGCTTGCATACTGCCCACGTATTTTTCATGACTCGGCTCCCTGATCGGCGGCGACGACGGACACGAACACGTCCTCCAAGGTCCGCGCGCGCCGTTGAATTCCAGTCAATCGGCAGTCGTTCGCCACGAGGGCGGTCGCGACCTGTTCGCGAAGATCGGCGCCATCCGCGGTCTCAATCGAGTAGCGTCCCGCGGCGATACGCTCGGCCTTCACGACGCCTTCAACGTTGCGCAAAACCGACATCACGGTCTCCGTGACACCCGCCGCTTCGACCTCGATGGCGAGCCGGCCGGCGCTTCTGGTCAGGTTCTTCATGGAGTCCTGCGCGACGATTCGGCCGCGATTGATGATGATGACGCGCTCGCAGATCATCGAGACCTCAGGCAAAATGTGGGTGCTCAACAGGACGGTGTGGTGCTCGGCGAGTTCCTTGATCATCTGCCGGATTTCGATGATCTGTTTCGGGTCCAATCCCGCCGTCGGCTCGTCCAGAATAAGAACCGGCGGGTTGCCGATCAGCGCCTGGGCAAGCCCCACGCGCTGCCGGTAGCCTTTGGAAAGGTTCCGGATTATCCGCTTCCCCATGTCTTGAAGGCCGCTGCGTTCCATGACGCGGCCGACCTCCCGCTTGCGCTCGGCGCGTGCAACCCCCTTGATCTCGGCCACATAGGACAAAAAGGCGGACACCAGCATCTCGGGGTATAACGGCACGCTCTCGGGCATATAGCCCAGGCGCCGCTTAACCTCCACGGGATGGTCCTCCACAAAGTAACCGGCAATCTTGGCGGTACCGCTCGTGGCTGGGGTAAATCCTGTCAAGATTCGCATGGTGGTGCTCTTGCCGGCGCCGTTCGGCCCCAGGAAGCCCACAATCTCCCCTTGATTCACTTCGAAGGAGACATCCTCAATGGCGGCGACGGTGCCGTATAGCTTTGTGAGGGATTTAACTTCGATCATCGCCCGGTCCTCCGGGGGGCAAGGTACTGGATAGGAAGGGGAAAAGCAAGTGACAAACGCATGTGCGGATGACGCAAAATGCGAATTATGCTCCGCTGTAAACTATCAAAACGGCAGGCTTGTGTACGATCTGGGGTAACTCTTGGCAAAATCTGCCGGACACGGGGTACAAAGTAACCGGCCCGGTTTGGAACATTTTCACTGCTGATCGGTATAAGAGTCATAGTGACAAAAGTTTAACCCAAAAGTCCCACTCGGAAAGCGATTGGCACGAGCTATGCTCTCCCCAGACAGTGATACTCGGTGATGGTAACCGACAGGAAAGAACAAGTAATGATTGTCCAGTGTTGCGTATGCAAGAAGACTCGCGAAAACGGCAAGTGGTCGTATCCGAACGCGCCTATCGCCGATGAACATAGCGTCAGCCATGGGTATTGTCCGGAATGCGCCGCGCAGGCCTTTGCCCAATTGGCCGCCACCGCTCCGAAATCCGCAAGGAAATCTTCCAGGAAATCGTCGAACGCGGCCTGACGCGATACCGGTGTAAATACGCTCCGCCCGTCCAGAGTTGCTGGACGGGCGGAGTTTTTTGTTTCATCACACCGGAACCGGTCCGGGATACGGAACCTTAGTACATTCCGCCGCCCATGCCGCCGCCGTGACCGCCACCGGCCTCAGCCTTCTCAGGCTCCGGCATCTCGGCGATAAGCACTTCGGTCGTGAGCAGGAGACCTGCCACGCTGGCCGCGTTCTGCAAGGCCGCGCGGGTCACCTTGGTCGGGTCGATGACGCCGGCCTTCAGGAGGTCTTCGT
>CAZWDH010000027.1:0-35467 GCA_964632865.1 uncultured Nitrospiraceae bacterium | reverse complement strand
CGAGTCGGCGCGCCTCCCGCTCCACGGGCTCGACCCGGCAAAGCGGTACGCCGTACACGACATCGACACGCCGGACGAGACCGCCACGTTTAGCGGCGCGGAGTTGCTTGACGCCGGACTGCCCGTCGCGATGCCGGAACGCCCAGACGCCGTCATTCTCGTCTACCGCGAGGCCGAATAAGTGCAACATACCGCAACCAAGGATCCACGCTTAGAACCACTTCTCCCGGAAGAACATCCCCCTTGGTCCCCCTTCAAAGGGGGAATCGTGCGCAACGATGGTCTTCGCCGTATTCTGCGTGGCCTGCTTCGAGACCAAGTTAGTCCTGTTCGGCAACACCACACAAAGTGTTGTGCGGCTTTCCCCCTTTGAAGGGGGACCAAGGGGGATGTTGCCACATGCCAAGTCATAAGCGAAACGCCGTTACTTCGGCTGTACTCCAGTGAAAAGACGCGGTCTCGGAGGATCCGGAATTCATTCCATACTGCGCTTCGCCTTCGTTGAGTCTTATCAGGTTCAAACGCTATACTAAAGGTCGCAGCGACGAATCCGTCGCATTCCGTAAATCACAATAACTACAGGGGATATACCGTGTTACCAAAAGGATTAGGCGGTCTGGGCGACATGGCGGGCATGATGAAGCAGGCCATGGCCATGAAGCAACGGATGGAAGAGCTCAAGGAGTCCCTCGCGGACGAAACCGTCGAGGCTTCGGCCGGCGGCGGCATGGTTACGGTCGTCGTGAACGGGCAGATGAAGGTCCTCTCCATCAAGATCGATCCCGAAGTCATTAACAAAGACGAATCGGAAATGCTGGAGACCCTCGTCCGTGCCGCCATCAACGACGGCATGGAGAAGATGCAGGCGTTCGTGAAGGCCAAGATGTCGGAGTTGACCGGCGGATTGAACATCCCGGGCCTAACATAGTCGGGGGAAGTCTTTGGTCTGGAGTCTTCAGCCTGGAGTTCATAGCGTCCAAATTCTCCTCCGACTCCAGCCTCCGGTCTCCAGCCTCCCCATTCGGAGCAACACTTGCGTACAGTATTCTTCGGCACCCCCGAGCTGGCAGTTCCCACCTTGGCCGCAGTTGCGGAACATCACACCGTTCAGGCGGTGGTGTGCCAACCTGACCGGCCGCGGGGCCGTGGCAGAAAGCCGGAGCCGCCGCCAACCAAGGCGTGGGCATTGGACCATGGGATTCCCGTCGTGCAACCCGAAAAGCTGAACGATGGATCGTTCGAGATTTGGTTGAAGGAACAGGCGCCCGACGTGTGCACCTTGGCGGCCTATGGGCGCATTCTGAAACAACCGCTGCTTGACGTGCCGCCGCACGGCTTCCTGAACGTTCATCCAAGCCTGCTGCCCAAGTACCGCGGCCCGTCGCCGATCCAATCGGCCATACTCGAAGGCGAAACGGAAACGGGCGTCACGATCATGAAGATTTCATTGGAGATGGACGCCGGGGACATCCTGCTGCAGGAGCGTGTGCCGATTCAGCCTGAAGATACCGGCGAAACCTTGACCGCTCGGCTTGCCACGCTGGGCGGCGAGATGATGGTCCGCGCCCTCGATCTGGTGGAGCGCGGCGAGGCCACCTTCACCCCGCAGGATGAAAGCGCCGCGACGTACTGCAAGCTTTTCGAGAAAGCCGACGGCCGTATCGCCTGGACCCAACCTGCCGCGCGGATTCACAACCTCATTCGCGCGGCGCAACCCTGGCCCATCGCGCACGGTGCGTTTCACGGCGACGTCATTCGGATACTCGCTTCCGAGGTACTGGATGAGCCGGCGGCCGCCGCGCCGGGCACCGTCACGCGCGCGGAGAAAGACCGGCTGGTCGTCTCCACAGGCAAGGATTCGCTGGCCATTCTTCGAATCCAGCCGCCTGGGAAGCGCCCCATGGCCGTGGGCGACTACCTGCGCGGACACGCGGTCGCACCCGGCGAACGTTTCGAGTCCGTGCCGTGATCATCGATATTGTCCGCGACGGCGCTGTCGACGTGTTGCTGCGCGTGTACGAACGCGGGGCGCATATCGACGCGGCATTGAACAAGACCCTCCGGCGCAAGCCGATCTCCGAACGGGGCCGCCGTTTCCTCAGCCAACTGGCGTACGGGACGGTCCGCCACACGCGGTTGTGCGATCACGTCCTGTCCGGACTGCTGCGGCAGCCGATCCATGATCTGCCCGCACCCATCAGGGTCATTCTGCGCATGGGCGTCTTTCAAGCGCTGTTCTGCAACCAGGTCACCTTCCCGGCCATGGTCCATACCAGCGTCGATCTTGCCAAGAAACGGGGCCATGCGGGCACGGCAAAACTCGTCAATGCCGTGCTCAAACGCATCCCTCAACGGCTCGAAGATGTCCAGTTCCCCGACGAGACGCGCAATCCATCGGGCGCGTTGGCTATCCGATATTCGGTACCCACGTGGCTCGTCGAGGACTGGATCCAGGAATACGGACCCGACACCGCGCGCGCGATCTGCGAAGCCTCCAATCAGGAAGCCCCGCTCACCCTCCGCGTGAACCGCCTGAAGAGCGACCTGGAGGCCTTGCGTGAAGGCTTGGCCAAGGCGGGCTGCATTGCGGACAAGACCAGCCCCGTCCCTGAAGAATTGACGGTCGCCGACGGAAACCCCTTCAAGACCAAGCTGTTTCAGTCCGGACATTTTGCGATTCAGGACGCAGCGTCCATGTTGCCCGCCCATTTGATGGAACCGAAGCCGGGTGATCGGATATTAGACGTGTGTGCGGCGCCCGGAGGAAAGACGACGCACCTAGCGGAACTCTCCGGAGGCGAAGCCAGGATCGTAGCGTGCGATCTCGGGTTTGGACGCCTGGCCCAGATTCGCGACAACGTGGAGCGTCTCGAAACCCCGGGGGTCCGAATCGTCGCAGCGGACGGACTGCGCCCGCCGTTTCGCGGGGGATTCTCCGGTGTCTTGCTCGACGCGCCCTGCACCGGGTTCGGCACGCTGCGCCGGCATCCCGAATTGAAGTGGCGCGCGCGCAAGGAAGACGCGTCGCGCATGGCGGAGAAACAACGGGATCTGTTGCGGTTCGCCGCCCAACTTTGCGACAATGGCGGCCGCATCGTGTACTCCGTTTGTACTTTCACGCAGGAAGAGACCATGGAGATCGCGCGCGTTGCGGAATCCCTGCACAACCTGGCCCCGGAAGACGGACCTGAATGGCTAAATCAGTGGCGAATAAGCAAAGGCCTGTATCGGACCCTCCCCGGCCCCGGCAGTATGGACGGATTCTTCTTGATGCGATTGCGGAAGGCATCCTGAAGATATCGATGTTCGGCTTCGGGTTCGTGTGGTGGCTGCTCCGTTGGAGCTTTGCGACCGTCTTTTTCGTCGCCATTATGGTGGCTTCCGGCTATTACGTCTTCAACGAAGCCGTGGCGGGTGGCGAATATGTAACCGTGCCCGACATCGTCAATCGCCCTTACCAGGACGCCATGGACATCCTCATCCGGAACAACCTTGAGATGGGAACGCAAACGCCGATCCAGTCAAGCGACTATCCCGAAAACTACGTCGTCTATCAGTCCCCCGCGGCGGGCAAGGTTGTCCGCGCGGGCCGCAAAATCTATCCGACGGTCAGCCGGCAGGATCGCGTGGTCGTGCCGAATGTCGTCGGCATGGAGGTGAGCGAGGCAGAGCAGGCGCTGGTTGCGGCGCAGCTTAAGTTGGATCCCAAGCTCTCGCGCATCGCGAATGCCGCGCGGTCCGACACGGTTCTCAAGCAAGATCCGCCGGCGGAACGCGAAGTCGCACTGGATAGCACCGTGCATCTGCTCGTCAGTGACGGGATGGGCACTGAAACGGCCAAAGTATACATGCCGGACCTGATCGGGCTCACGCCAGAACAGGCGGAGGCCGAACTGAAACCGCTCCAGGTCAATGCAAAGCCCATCAAGCTCGATGGCACGGAGCCGCCCTTTGACGAGGTGATCAAGCAAGCGCCCGAACCCGGCATGTTGCTGCGGCCGGGCGATCTGGTCACCTACGAATTCCGGACCAATACCCAGGTCGAAGGCGCGTGGCGAAAAGTGACCGTGGAGTATGAGATACCTCCGCCTTCCTGGATTGAACGAGAAGTGCAGATGATCGTCGAATACGCAGACGGGACCCGGCGTACGGCGTTTCCTCCGCCGGAGTACTTCGTGGACGGACTCCCGCCCAAGTATCCGGGTACGACCAAGATCCGCCAGCCTATCCCCTTCCAAAGCGAAATCACGGTCGAGGTTTACCTCGACGGAGAGTTGGCCCGTTCGTACCGGTACACGGGCGAAGGGGAGCCCGTGATTCGCGACTACGGAGAAGCATCAGGAGAACCCAGCAGTGCCGGAACTTAAGATTGCACCTTCTATCCTCGCCAGCGATTTTAGCCGTCTTGGCGAAGAGATCAAGGCGGTTATTGATGCGGGCGCCGATTGGATCCACGTGGACGTGATGGACGGCCACTTCACGCCAAACATCACGATCGGCCCGCCCGTGGTGGCGGCCTTGCGGCCACACTGTTCCGTGCCGATGGACGTGCATCTGATGATCTCGGACCCGGACGCGTATATCGAAGACTTTGCCAACGCCGGCGCCGACAACATCTCCTTTCATATCGAGGCGGCGACCCATCCCCATCGGATCATCTCGAAGATCAAGGACTGCGGGTGTAAGGCCGGCATCGTGCTGAACCCGGGCACTTCGCAAGACGACATCGAGTTTGTCATCGACTCGGTCGACATGGTCCTGGTCATGACGGTGAACCCCGGATTCGGCGGGCAGAAATTCATTCCGGAAATGGTGCGCAAGATTCAATACGTGCGGGCCATGCTTGGCGAGCGGGATCTCGAGGTCGACGGCGGCATCGACGGTACGACGGCGCAAGCGGTCATTGAAGCCGGTGCCAATGTGCTCGTCGCCGGCTCCTACATCTACGGAAGCGATTCGTATCTGGACGCCATCGAAAGCCTGCGCAACGCGGATCGGTGATCGCGGCGAAGGTTATCCGCCGTACTGGACCCCGCTGCCACGCAATCGCTCGACGACGCCGTGGGTCAGCTTCCACCGCCAGCCGGGCACTTCGAGGTCTTCCGGCACCAACACCGGCACCTCGGCAATGGGGTGTCCGGCCAACTCGACCTGAAGCGTGCCAATCTCTTCCCCGGCCGTCATGGGCGCCTGCAGTGTAGCCGGATAGTTGGGCACGTATTCCATGCTCTCGAAGTCGGAAACGCGCGCGATGACCCAGATGTCTTCAGCCGCCTTGGGCATCACACCGGGCACCTTTGAATTGCGAACCCGCAACTCAGGTTCGATGGCGTCACCTTTCGCCAGCAGCCGCACGCGGCGCGTCTGCGCGAATCCATCCTCGAGAAGCGCTTGGGCCGAAATAAAGCGGTCGGACAACTTGGGGCAGCCCATGACCACCGTGATGATTCGGATTCCATCCCGGACGGCCGTCGCCGCCAGGCAGAATCCCGCGGCGCGCGTGTAGCCGGTCTTCAATCCGTCGCACCCGGGCAGCATGGAAAGCAGCTTGTTCGTATTGGATTTGGCCTCCACACCCGGTTGAAACTTGATTTCGTCCAGGCCGACCCAAGCCATGATCTCTGGCTTATCAATACAGGCACGCGCCAGGATGGCCATGTCGCGTGCCGTAGTCACGTCCGACTCTTGCCCTTCATCCGGCGGAAGGCCGTGGGGCGAATTTACGACGGTATCGATCATTCCGAGTTCGCGGGCTCGCGCGTTGGCCGCTTTCAAGTACTCTTCGCGGCTTCCCCAAAGACCTTCGGCCACGGCCGCGGCCGCGTCGTTGGCGGACGCGATGGCGATCCCCTTCATCAGGGGTTCGAGCGGCCAGGTCTGGCCCGCCTTTAGATACACCTGTGTCCCCCCGATCCGCTCAACGTCACTGGAAACGGAGATCTCGGTATCCAGGGTCCACCGTCCGTCCTCCAATCCTTCCACGACCATCAGCATGAGGATCATCTTGATCATGCTGGCCGGGGCGCGGAGTTCATCGGCGTTGTACTCGTCAATGACGAGACCGCTCTCGGCGATCACACTGATGTAATTCGTACACGTCAACCCTTCCGGCGCCGCCCAAGCGACTGCGGGAACGGTCAACACGAACAACAGTAAGGCGGTCTGGCGGATGATCTGGTTTCTCATAAATCTCCTCGTTGTACGATACGGAAAGCAGGGAATGCGTCGCTCGTTCCATGCAGGTTGCCTACACATTCATAGAGCCTGCCATAGCGGACATGACCGTTTCCACCAGTTCCTTCGTGGTGAAGGGTTTTTGGAGGACGCCGGCGACCTCGGGCAGGTCCCAGGTTTCCTCGCCCAACCCGGTCATAACAAAGAAGGCCGCACCTGACTGGGTGGCGGCAAGCCGTACCGTGTCGACCAGCCGTTCGGCCTCGTCCTGTTTCACGTCTAAATCGGCGAGCACGACGCCGGGCGAACGTTCGGCGATCACTTCCAGTGCCGCTGCCGCGTCCTGCGCCCGGACACAGGTGAGCCCCCGGTGCCGTAGCGCGGTTTCAATCCAGTCCAGAAGATCGCTGTCCGGACCGACACACAAGAGGGCGACACGATTCGCGCCCGAGGACCGGAGTGATATCTCATCCTCCAGCGGGGCGACGGGTCCTTCATGGAGACGCGCCAGGCGAGCGCCCAACGTCAACGATGTAAACGGCTTGTAAAGAACGTCGATGGCATAGCCTTCGCGGGTGATTCCTTCGGATATGCCGGAGCGTTCTGCCAACAGCAGAACGCCGGTGTCTCCCCCCAAACCATGCTCGATCAAATGCTGAACCGTACCGACCGGGTTCAACGACGGCGGTTCTTCATTGATGATGACGAACGCGGGATTGTACTCGTTCATGAGACGTGCCGCTTCGTACCCGCTCGTGACGTGTGTCGATTCGTACCCATATACGCCCAGCGTGCGTCGCATAGCCGCGACGAGTTCCGCGTCGCCTGCCACGACCAGCACGTTGGCCGGCTCGTCGCGCCGCGATACGACGGATTGCTCGCGGTCGTCGAAGTACGCTTCAGGAAATACGAGTGTAAAGGTGCTCCCCATGTTGGGCTCGCTGCGCAACTCGATGCCGCCGCCGTGCGCGTCCATGATGCTCTTGGCGATGGAGAGCCCGATTCCCGCACCCTCGTAACGTCGCGTACGCGAGCTGTCGGCCTGGAAGAATTTGTCGAATACCCGCTTCTGGGCGTCCGCTTCAATACCAATGCCGGCGTCTTCCACGTCGAGACAGACGATTCCCGATCCCCGCAACGACGCGCCCAATACGATGCGCCCGCCTTTGTGGGAAAACTTGATGGCGTTGGACAACAGAATGGCGAGGACTTGCCCGACCCGTTTGCGGTCGCCCCACATGTACCGCACGGATTCTCCGCTGCGTATCTCGAGCGTCAATTCTTTGGCGATCACCTGCGGTTTCACCGATGCCGCAGCTTCCTGCAACAGCCGTTGCACCGAGAACAAGGTCAGATGAGGTTCGACGCCGCGAATCTCCATGCGGCTGAACTCGATAATCTCGTCGATCAGTGTGCCCAAACGCTCCACGTTGCGCGTCATTACCTTCAACGCGGCAAGGTGCGAATCGCCCAATTCGCCGAGCGAACCCGAGTGAAACATCTCGATATAACCGCGGATCGTGCTAAGTGGCGTGCGCAGTTCGTGGCTTACATTGGAGAGAAAGCTGTCCTTGGCGCGATCCAGCATGCGAAGTTCGGCGTTCGCTTCCTCCAGTTCCAACGCGCGAAGCTCCAATTGGTGTTGCATACGCTTGAGTTCGCTGACGTTGGTCAGCACCAGTGAGAATCGAGCCTCCTCATCGGGCGCGGCCTCCACGGGCGCAATCGAAACGACTACCGACACCGATTGTCCATCGGGCCGGCGGAGCGCGAGTTCCTGGTGTTGTTGGAACCCTCGCCGATCTTGCGCGTCCTCCAGAATCTCCAGCAGTCGGCCCCGGGCTGCAGGTTCCACAAATTCGAACACGTCGCGCGCCAACAGGCCCTCCGAAGGGGTTTGGAGCAGGTCGCAGATTTGCGAGTTGGCGAAAACGATGTGATAGGACTCGTCGAGAGTGAGGAATCCTTCGTTCATATTGACCAGCAGATCGTGAAGGCGCTGCTGCGATCTCGACAATTTCTGAGTCCGGTCTTCCACGAGCTTTTGCAGGCCCTGCGTGTACTTCTCGAGACGTTTAGCGAGGCGATGCTGCTCCGTGACGTCGCGAATGGTGGCCAGGGCGCCGGCAAACCTGCCGCGCCGGTCGAACAGGGGCGTGCCGTTCACCCAAAGCTGACGTTCCTCGCCGCCGACGCTCCAGGTAACGTGGTACTCGGATGCGATCCCGCGGCGCCGATCGTCAATGTGCGGCAACATGGGTTCCAGTTCGAGCTTCTGCGCGAGCATCTTATCGTTCATTCCGACGAGTTCACTCGATTTGAGATTGGTCAGTTTCTTGAGCGCGTCATTTACGAGAGTAATCGTGCCGTCCGGCCCGGTAAGGATAAACCCTTCGCTCATGTGATCCGCCAGATACCGGAAGCGCTGGGCAATTTCTTCGGACTGTTCCTCACGGTAGACCAGGATGACCAGGATCGCGACAAGTCCAACTACCAAGCTGCCGAGTCCCAAACCCCGCGAAATTTCGATGGCGGTGCCGGGGACATCTTCGAAATCCGCGAATCCTTCCGGCAGTCCAGAGACGGTAACGAGTGCGCCGAGGATCAGCATTACCACACCGAGTATCAGGAAGGACCGCTGGTAGCCGGAACCCGGGATCCGTGAAATGAGCACGCCGACCGCGAAGAGGGGCATGCCAACGGAAAGTATGATGACGATGGTTTGCAGCGTCGGATCGGCCAGTTGGTGGGCGAAGAGCACGCCGCACATTCCCAACATGATTGGGATGAGATACAATGGAATGCTGGTTCGAGACGATCTGGCCATACTTGTCCGGGTTGCCTGCGTCCTAGAGCCGGGCGATTGCTTCCGTTGCGAGTTCATCGCAGCGTTCGTTCAGCGGATGCCCGGCGTGCCCTTTCACCCACTTCCATTCGATCGCGTGTTCGCGGGTCAGTTCATCAAGCCGTTGCCACAGGTCTTTGTTCTTGAGCATCCCTTCGCGCCGCTTCCACCCGTTGCGCTTCCATTGCGGCAGCCACGCGGTGATGCCGTTCTTGAGGTATTCCGAGTCCGTATGGATCACGACACGGCACGGACGCTTCAGCGTCTCCAAGGCCCGTACCGCCGCGGTCAATTCCATGCGGTTGTTGGTCGTATTGGCTTCGCCTCCCGAGAGTTCCCGCTCGCGATCGCCATACCGAAGAATGGCTGCCCAGCCTCCCTTTCCCGGGTTGGGCCGACAACCTCCATCGGTGAATATTTCGACTTGCTTGGGTTCCATCTAATAGAAACTACCAGAAACTCGCCCTTCGGCGGGTTAAGTATAGCAGGTTTGTGCTGGCAAATCAGGCGCTTTCTTAATTCTGAACCGCGCGGACACGTCGATCGGGCAAGACAACAAGGTACAACCCGGCGACGATCGCGACCATGGCGACGGCAAGTTTCCACGTGATTGCCTCGCCAAGCACGAACGCGGCCAATACCGTCGCGACGGGCGGCTTGAGAAAGAGCATGCTGATGGCCTGTGTTGCATCGACGTGCTCCAGAGCCTTGAAGAACAGATAGTAGGTGATGCCGGTCGTCCCGACGGACAGATAAAGTAAGGGCACCCAGATATCGGGGATATGGGGCAGGGTTTCGGTGTGTCCTTCGGCAAGAATCATGGGGACGAAGTAAACGGCGCCGAATGCCGCACACAAGGCTGTGATCGGCAGACCGGCGTAGGGGCCCGCGAGTTTCTTCACGAACACCGTAAACAGGCTCAATGAGACGCTGCAACTGAGAGCAAAGCCGAAACCGAGCAGCGAGAACGTCGGCGACGGATCACTGCTTGCCAGTACGCAGATACCGAGGAGGCCCAGTACGACGCCCGTAAGTTTGGCGCGCGTCAACGACTCCTTCAGGATCAATGCTGACATCAGCAGGGTGAACAGCGGGCTGGTTCCAAACATGGTGGCCACCACGCCAGCACCGGCGTGCTTCAAGCTGTACTGGTAAGAGAGATTCGCCCAAACGATGCCAATCAGGGAAAGCCAGGCGGCTTGCACCAGTACGCGCTTCGTGATGACCAGCCCTTTCCGGCGCAGGTCAAAAGGAAGGAAGAGCAGGAGGCAGAGCGCGCCGATTCCGAATCGGGTCCCCGCGAGTTGCACCGGCGTAATCCGGCCGATGACCATTCGCGTGACGACCTCGGCGGTGCTCCACAGGAGCACGGCGAGCACGAGGTTGACGTACGCGGCCTTGCGAACACTCGAGACGGCCACTAGATGTCGCCCGCCGACGCCTGAAGCTCCAGCACCTCCAGGAGATGCACGGTCTTTTCCTGGCCATGAATGTTGGACAAAACGAGTGGCGTCCGCCCGTCCAGATTCTCGATGGTGAGATTGGCGCCGTGGCGTGCCAAAAAAACAGTCATCGCCTGGCGCCCCTGCATCGCCGCAACGTGCAGAGGCGTATCGCCGAAATGGTCGATCGCATTGGGATCCGCGCCCGCATCAAGGAGTTGCTGGGCGCGATTGGTCGCGGTCCACCACGCTGCAATGTGCAAGGGCGTAAGCCCGGTGACATCGTGGGCGTTTACGTCGGCGCCGCGATCCAGCAGCAGTTGCACCATCTCGGAACTTCCGCTCGTGACGGCCATGTGGAGGGGCGTCTTCTCGAGTTCGTTCCGCGATTCCAGCAGCGACGGATCGCGGTCGAGCAAGGCGGTCGCCGTGGCGAGATCGGCCATGGCGGCCGCGTCATGGAGGGAACGGCCGCAACCGCATACTGCGAGCACCAGCAGAATCGACAGACACGCAAGAGAACAATGCTGCCGGGTCCGGTTCAGGTCAAGACGCTTCAACGGTCACCTGCTCGTAGATTTCAGCGGCATTCTCGGGTGTCACTTTGGTGGGTTCCAGGATCACTTCCTTCGGCACCTCTTCGCCGTTGAGTAATTTGATGCCGTATTCAAGAGCCTCCGACGCGCAGGGCGGATAGATGAAGGTGCAGGCCAGGACGCCATCCATGACTTTCTTCACGCCGCCGGCCTGACCACCAAGACCGTCAACACCGACGAAGATCATTTCCTTCTCGCGCCCGGCGTCCCGCGCGGCGAGATAGCAGCCGACCGCCATGGGATCATTGTGCGCGTAGACGACATCAATCTTCGGGTTCGCCTGCAAAAGCGTTTCCATGCGTTTCTTCGCTTCGTCCTGCAACCAGTTTGCGACTTCTTCGATGACGGTCACGCCCGCGACTGTGTCGATATGCTTGCGGGCGCCCTGATGACGCTCATCCTGGGGCTTGGTGCCGAGGAGACCCTTCATCTCGACCACGATCGGGTTCTCGATCTGATTCGTATCGAGATACTCCTTCACGAATTCACCGGCCATCTCCCCAATCGCCACGTTGTCGGCGCCGACAAACATGTCGTACACGGGCTCGACCAGATTGCGTTCGAGACAAATCACCTTGATCCCCGCGTCGTGCGCCTTCTTCACGACGGGGGTCAACGGCGCGGCCTCATTGGGCGCCACGATCAGCAGGTCGACTCCCTGGAGGATGATATTCTCGATCTGCGAGATTTGCTTGGAGTTGTCCTGTAACGCGTCGTGGATGACCAACTCGTAATTGTCGCCGTACTTCTGAATGTCGCGTTTGAAGATGTTGTTTTGAACGGTACGGTAGGGTTCCGCGCTGTTGCACTGGGAAAACGCGATGCGATAGGTCTTCTCACCGCCCGCCGCGTCGCCGGCGCCCGCGGCATCGGAACCGGATTGCTGCTGGCCACACCCGGCTACGCCCAAGCCCAAAATCGCTAGTGCACAACACATCCTCAAGAACATTGGTTCACCTCGCTGTACGTCATTTCAAGTTATCCGGCGCAATACGCCGGATCGCTCAAGTTTCTCTTTTGCGTCCCACCAATTGCAACCATACGGCCACGATGATAATCGCTGCCTTGAGCATCCATTGGGTGTTTTCGTCCACGTTGTTGAGGCCAAGCAGGTTGGAGAGAATGCCGAGGGCCAGGGTACCAACAACGGTACCGAAGATGGCGCCCTTCCCTCCGGCCAGGCTGGTGCCGCCAATGACGGCCGCAGCGATGGCATCCAGTTCGTAGGCGACGCCCGCGTTCGGACTGCCCTGATGGTTCTGGCAGCAGTGGACCACGCCGGCAATGCCCGCAAAAAGTCCGGAGATGGCGTAGACGCGGACCTTTACCCAACCGGTGTTGATACCCGACAAGCGTGCGGCGTCTTCGCTACCGCCCACGGCGATGAGGTAACGCCCGAACCGGGTGAACCTCATTAACACAAGCCCCATGGCGGCCACGGCCAGGAACGTGGGGACGACGACCTTCTTCTCGGCAATAAATGCGATGACCTTGTCGATGTACCCCGAACCGAATCCAATGTCGATGTTCGCATTGTTAACCAGCCAACGTGCGAAGCCCCGGCTGCCGATCATGGCCGCAAGAGTCACGATGAAGGGCTGCATATTGAACCGGGCGATGATTGCGCCGCTGGCAAGTCCGAAGGCCGATGTGACGCCCAGCGCCGCCGCCATGGCTCCGGCCAGTGGCCAGCCGAGGTTCAAGAAGGTGTGCGCGAAAACGGTCCCGGAGAGCGCGAGCAGAGACCCCACGGAGAGATCGATCCCGCCCGAAATGATAACTAGCGTCATGCCCGTCGCGAGGATTCCGATCTCAGAGATCTGGCGCATCACATTGGATAGGTTCATGGGTTTCCAGAAGATCGGATACCCGTCAACGTAGGGCGAGAATATGGTCGCCAGAATCACCACAAACAGCAGAGTCCCCAGCGGCCGGATCCAATTCTGCTTCACCCTCTCCCCCTCTCCAAACCGGGCATGCTATACCTGCGGGCTGACTTTCGGCGTGACGCGGATGATGCCGTCCGATACTTCGATGCTCTCGAAGCGGTCCAAGGACTCCTGCACGCCGGGTTCGCGGACATACTCCGCCGCCAGGTTCTCGCTTCGTAAGCCAGACATGAATTCGTCCGGCAGCGCTTTGCCGTTCACGGTCAGGGCGTCAAGATGCACGTACAGCATCCCGTCGCGCAGGAAAATATCGAAAGTCCCCGATCCGTTCACATAACGGCCCGGAAGCAGTGCGTCCACCGGCATGCTCACGTCGCCGGTGATCAGATCGTCGTTGATAGAGATGTGGACGCGCCCCTTCAGCTCGCTCCATTGCGGGTCGTTCGCGATCAACGCGTTGATATCTTCGGCGGTCAGTTCTAAGGGTTCCGTTGCGGTGCCAGCCTCCAGTGCCGCATCAAAGGCGTCTACACGCTCCTTCAACGCAGCGTACTCCTCGGCGGGCATCTCCGACTGGGGCAAATCCATGGGTTCCGTGTCGGTGTACCGGTCGACGATGCCGCTGAAGGCCATACGGACGACGATATACCCGGCGATCGCAAGAAAGACCACGACCGCGACACCGCCGAGGCATCCGAAGAGCAACCACGGAAATTCTCCGCCCTTCTTGGGACGGGGGGGAGGCGCAACATTGGGCATGTTCATGGTTAATTCCCTCCACACGGGTTAACGCCAGCGTACCACGTTTGCCCCGCGCGGATCAGCGCCCGCGCGATTCCACCGTCCACTCCTCTTCCAGCACCTGGAATTCGCCGTTGCCCACGGACTCGAGTCGCCCCTGAATGGCTGCGCCGTAGGAGCCGGACGCGTCATCGAGCACGCACAGCACGGTGGCTTCGTGCGGTGTTTCTTCTGCATGCTCGGGCAACGTGAAGAGACGACGGGTCCAGGTACCGCTGTCGTTCACCACGATCAGCGTAGGGGCAAAGGCGCCGAGTATGACGCCGTCCATGGGCGACGTGGGCGGAATGGGAATCAGCCAGTACTTCCGCGATTTGACCACGGCCGGCGCGATGGCATCCGCACCGGCTAGAACGCGCACGTCGCCTTCTTCCCGCAATAAACGAATGGTTGTGCCCGAACGCAGTCGCACGGTGTTTCGGATGGCGGTATCGCTGGGCTCTCCGGCAACCCGCATGGCCGTGACACGGAACCGGGCTTTGGGTTCGCGCCCGAGAAGTTGGATCTCCTTCTTGATGCGCATCCCCGTTTGCTCGGAGGGTGGCCCCATGAGGGCGACGTAGTCCTCCCGTTGCTCAACGATCTCCGCAGGGCCTCTACGACTCGCCGCATCGCGTGCCCTATAGGGGAGGACATCCGTTTGCAGGCCGCCCGGGTCGACCCAGTCCTCGCTCTCGCGCGCCGCCTCGTCCACCGGCAAGGGCGCCACAAAGTTCGCGCCGCCGGGGACGCCGACGTACCGCACCGAAAACAAGGCGGGATCGACCTCGACGCGGATAGCGCCGTTGTCTAATTCAATCGGATCCGTCGCACTCAGAACCCAAAAAATAGCGAGTCCAAGGGCCAAATCTATCTCCAATTCTGCAATCGCTCAATCGCAGGTTTCACCGGCATTGTGCAATTGCCGTTGCGAACGTGCAAATCGGTAGGATGGAGGTTAATCCACTAATGACGCTTTGGCCAGACACCTAAGAGGATCTGACTTATTGATGGCATGGCATTTTTGAACTAAATGGAGTGCTTTGCTAAGCTTATTCATTCACCAATTCCCGGACATTCGGGGTGTAGTAAAAGGAGGAGTCGTGGTCGAGTGTGTAGAGATCTTCGATACCACCCTGCGCGATGGCGAGCAGTCGCCGGGCGCGAGCATGAACGTCAACGAGAAAATTCAGATGGCGTTGCAGCTCGAACGACTCGGGGTGGATATCATCGAAGCGGGCTTCCCGATTGCATCCGAGCAGGAGTTTGAGGGCGTGCAGAAAGTCGCCGCGGCGGTGAAGAAGCCGCGCGTGGCGGGGCTGGCGCGCGCCAACAAGGCGGACATCGAGCGTGCGGCGAAGGCCATCGAAAAGGCGGAGCGGCCCGTCCTGCACACGTTTATTGCCACCTCCGACATTCATCTCGAACACAAACTTCGCATGACCCGCGAACAGGTGTTGGAAAAAGCGGCCGAAGCCGTGCGGCTTGCGAAGACGCTGGTCGGACGCGTGGAGTTTTCCGCCGAAGACTCGACCCGCAGCGATCCCACCTACCTCGCGCAGGTCGTGAAGGCCGCTGTGGACGCCGGCGCGGACGTGATCAACCTGCCCGACACGGTCGGTTACACGACGCCCATCGAGATCGAGGAGATGTTCCGGAACGTCATCGCGACCGTGCCGGGATCGGACAAGGTCGTGTTTTCGTGTCATAACCACAACGACCTCGGTCTGGCCGTGGCGAATGCGTTGGCCGCGTTGCGGGGCGGTGCGCGGCAGATTGAGTGCTGCGTGAACGGCATCGGCGAGCGCGCGGGGAACACGTCGCTTGAGGAAGTGGTGATGGCGATGAAGACGCGGCAGAACGTCTATCCCTTCGAGACGGGCATCGTCACCGAGGAGATCACGAACACGAGTCGCCTTCTCGGAAACCTGACCGGGCTGACGATTTCCTACAACAAACCCATCGTGGGACGGAACGCCTTCGCCCACGAGGCGGGCATCCACCAGCACGGCGTCATCGCCAGCCGCATCACCTACGAAATCATGACGCCGGAATCGGTGGGCCGCAGCAGCAACGACCTGATCCTGGGCAAGCATTCGGGCAAGCATGGTCTCGCCAAACGTTGTGCGGACCTGGGTTTCACGCTGGACGAAGGCGAAGTCAACGAGTTGTATCAGCGCTTCAGCGTGCTCGCGGACAAGAAGAAGGAAATTTTCGAAGACGACCTGCGTGTGCTGCTGGCCACGATGCGCAACGAGAGTTTCGAGACGTATTCGCTCGAGCAGCTCCGCACGTCGGGCAGCGACCCCGCCATGGCGCTGGTCAAGTTGAAGCGGGGCGGGGAAGAATTCTTCGATACGGCCATCGGCGATGGCCCGGTCGATGCCGCGTGCCAGGCCATCGAGCGCGTCGTCGGCGTCAGCGGCCGCTTGCAGGAGTTCAATATTCGCGCCGCGTCGCCCGGGAAGGATGCCTTGGGCGAAGCGCATGTGACGGTGCTGCTCGATGGGAAGTCGTATTACGGCACGGGCGCGAGTACGGACATTATAGAAGCTGCGGTGAAGGCGTACCTGAGCGCCGTGAACAAGTATCTTGCGCTGCAATTGACGGCGTAAGATAGATCCCCGCCTGCGCGGCGATCGACGTGGTGCTCAGTCAAATGCGCACAATCCTTCGACGTAGGCTTTACTGCCGTCGTTGGCCCAGGGGTCGAGTTCGCTTGGGTCTTTCAGTTGCTGTCCGCGCATGCGCGGGACCGCAAGAAACCCGCAGGACACATCGGACAGCGCGGTCATATCGCTCCACAGCTTCTCGAACTGCGCCACGGGGTAGACGTCTTCCTGGCCGTGGCCCCAGCGGCGTTTCACATCCTTTATCGTCACGTAGGTCGGCACGCGCTCGGCCACGGCGCGCACGGCTTCGGAGATTTCCTCTTCGGAACACTCGAGATCGTCCCGCGTGAGACCAAAGAGTTGGAGCAGCGGATCGATCTGAATCCAGGTGGTCATGGAGTTGTAGTACCGGAGTTTCAGTTCGTCCTCTTCGCGCGGTTGTGCAAGCCCTTCGAGCAAGCGCACCTTTCCGTTGACCCGCGCCAGGCCGCCGCCGCGGTCCGTGATACGCCGCGGCACGACTTCGAAAGTCAGCATGTTGCCGGACGCGCGATGGTGGCCCAATGCGGCGGGATCGAGGTCCGCACCCAGGGTGTCGATGTTGTGCAACACGATCGTTTCGACTTGGGGGTGTTCGCGCAGTAACCGTGCGAGCACGCCGTTCCGCAACAGGTTCGGCATTTCGTACCAGTGCCCGGGCGGGTTGAATCGCTGCTCGGGCAGGTTGTCGACGTAGTCGCTTCCCTCGCCCGCTCCACGCGCCCACTCCATCAAGGCCAAACGCACCGACTCCCGCACTTTCTGCTTCTGCTCGTCCAAGGTCTCCTGCGGCATTTCCTCCCACAGGAAGACCAGATCGCGCACCATGGGGATCAGACGCTGGCCGATCGAGCGTCCCGGCGACAGGTACACAGGTCCCTTGTACCCGAAATTGTGGGTTGCCCTCAGATGCCTTTCGACGGGACCGTGGGTGAGAAAACTCGTCGACACAATGTGCGGCGGTTGAATACCAAGCGCCGCACCCGCGCGCTTCGTCTTGGCAAGATGGATTTCCAGGAAGGCTCGGTGCCGTCCGTCCATCAGCACGAAGGGATTCACAGCCTTGATGACACCCGCGCCGGAAGTCCAGCGGCTTCCCACGCCACCCGCGAGGGACAGCACCGCGACGCGGTTCTCGCGAAGTGCCTTCTCGCCTGCGGCTCGATGACTGGATGCGGAATCATAAAGCGACACGTCTTCGTCGCGTACGTCTTCGATGCGCGTCTCGACCGGTAAACGATTGTGTGCGAGCCCAATTCGTCCCGCGCGCAGATCGCCGCGGATCTGCTCGTGCTGCACGGAGTCAAATCCGTTCGCGGCCTTGATCGCGATTGCGTCTTTGTCCCACTTTGCCCGGTCGGACGCAGCCGCGCTGGTGACGCGGAAGAGGCTGCTGACCATGGTCCGCAACAACCCGAAGGTCTCCGCCGGCTCGCGGGAAGCGGCGGTAAACCGGTCCAGTTCGGCCCGGCGTTGGTAGGGAATCTCCTCGGCGTGGCGGCGGACGAGTTCGGGCACCTGCAACGCATAGTAGCGGGACGGCAACAGGGCCTCGGCATCTTGATGCAAATGCGCAACGGTACCAGAGGAATTGATCCGGAAATCGTATACCACCGGTTCCATGGCAAAGGGCAAGGCATCATCCAGACTCGCCTTCACCTCGCGCATGATGGCCAGTGCCCTATCGCGAAATGCCGCGTGCCGTTCCGGCGCCACGTACATGGCCATGCCGCCGCCGGACATACCGCCCAGCATCTGGAATCCCCAGAAGTCCTGCTTCAGTTCCTCTCGCGATCGCGCGATCACCGATTCCGTGAAGCGGTTCGTCACCCATGGAATGATCGTCTTCAACGGCCCATCCCAGTTGCGGTGCGTGTTTGCCGCCAGCATCTTGATATCGCCATCGCGCAACGCGGTCAACAGGTTGTCGAAAATCTCGCGCATCTCGTGCCGCGCGGTCCATTCGGCGGACGCGCGCAGCAGGTACTTCTCGGTGACCATTTCCAGGATCGGTCCCACGTTCTGCGCCATGCCGCCGTGCACGAGCACGAGCGATTGCGCCAATCGCTCGTCGATCTGTGGATGGACGGCATCGTGTCCAAGCAGGCGATGTCGCGGCAAGAGGCAGCCCTTGCTGACGCTGTGCTCGGGATCGCTTTCCTGCGCGACAGCGCCTTCGATGATTTTGATGCCCGGCCAAACGCCACCGGAATCCTGCCAGCCGCCGCCGGAACCGCCCAGCCATTCGCCGAGGATGGCCCGCGATGCGACCAGCCGCCGCTCTTCCTCGCGCAAGGGGCCTTCCAGGTTCGCCGTTTGTCCTGTCGCACGCATGAGCGCGCCGATCATCCCTGCCAGCAGGTTAGTTGACACCGCGAGCCGGGAGCCTTTCGGGATGTCGTTGATCTTGGTAACGAGTTCGATGCCCATGTGCGGCGCGACGACACGTTCCAGGATGCTGGCGAGCGATTGGTGGGTGCCTTCAAAGGAAGGAGGCACCAAACCCGACGCGATTACGCCGGCCTTCAACAAGCTCAGATAGTCGTTGCCGAAATTGAAGAGATCATCGAGGTCGGACACGTCTTTGGTGACGCCGAGATCGATGCTGGTCAGCCGGATCACGGGTTCGGGAATGACGCGCACGTAGGACTCGACGGGCGGACGCACTTCTGTGTCTCGTCCGTAGACGCCGAGATCGACGGAGATGTTCAGGACCCGCGCCCCTTCGGGATAGTCCATCCCGAGAAAGAAGATGTCCGACCAGCCGCTGTGGCTGAGATCCAAACGAACCGGAGTCTTTTCCACGAGCACGGGGTATAGCAGCGCGCCGTCCGCGCGCCGCAACATCTCCGGGCGGATGCGCAAGGGGTGGTCGTCCGCGTGGCCTACGCGAAACATCCACTGATTACCGCGACTCGACCGGACGCTTTTCCGCACTTGATCGGCGAGTGTCTGAAATGCGAGATGCCGGTAACACTCGGCGAGCGCGCTCGTGACGGCGGCGTTGTGTCCGTTTGTTTCGATGGCACAAATGAATCGCCGAATCGCCTCTTCAAACCGCCGTTCGAGCAAATCGCTGAACCCGTCATAAGGTATCGCGCCCGTAGCAGGAATGTTTCGTGACTCTTGAAGGTGGAACCGGTAGAGGCTGTGAAGAAACAGCGTCGCGCGAACCTGCTCATAAAGGTTAGCGGAGGTGCGGCGAAACGATTCCAAATCGTCGCACGCAGCAAGCAGTCCTTCTGTGGACAGGTCTGCGCAGATCGCGGTAAACGAACGATCGCGGACAGCATCATCGCCACTCGTAATGGAATCGATGAATGGACTGTTTGCGGGCTTCCTGCGCTGCATAGTGCTACGCCTTGCCGGATTCGGCGAGAACTTCGACCAGCATGGCAAGTACTTCCTCGCGATCCTGTCCGGCCAACGCGAGCGACAACTGCGTGTGCAGCAGTCCGAACGTGGACCCGATATCGTGTCGCACGCCACGCACTTCGAGCGCAAGGTGCCGCTCCCGCAGCGCCAGTTCTTGCAGCGCTGTTGTCAGTTGCACGTCGCCGTGGCCCGAGACGGCGGCGTCGACGGCTTCCTTGAGGATCGTGAAGACGGCGGGCGTGAGCACGTACATCCCGAAGAAGCAAAGGAAGTAACCCGCTCGCAGTCCTGGCGTGTAGAGTTCCAATTCCGCCTGACTTACCGAGGGTTTCTCGATGATCCGTTCGATCTGATAGGCGCCGGTGTACTTCGGTACCCGTTTTCCGCACAGCGTGCCGTAGCGGCCGACGAGGTGCTCCCGGGTCGCCTGAACCGCTGCGACCGCGCATTCCTCCTGCACGGCGAGGTCGATGAGCTGTTGCGCGCAACGTCTCCCTTCCACCTGGGAGACGTAGAGGTGATCGCCGAGCAACAAGAGAAACGGTTCCTCGCCCACGAACTCGCGTGCGCAGTAGACTGCGTGGCCGTAGCCCAAAGCCTCCTGCTGCGGCGCGAAACGCAGCCGACGCACGACGTTGTTGAGCCGCTCCGCCTGTGCCTGCGCCCAGTCAACGCCGCGATACGACGCGAGCAGGTTGTCGTGGAGCAGCTCAAACTGCCGGCGATACGCGTCCTCGTCGCCAGGCGCGCAAACGACGCAGATCTCTTCGATCCCGCTTTCCAGCGCTTCTTCGGCGATAATTTGAATGACCGGTTTGGCCAACCCATCCCGGTCGACCAACGGAAGCATGGCCTTCTGGACCGTATCGGCCACCGGATACAAGCGAACCCCGCGACCGGCGGCGGTGATAACAGCTTTGCGCACGTGCACGCGATACCCCTCCCTGCTGAAAACGCTGTAAGAATACCAACCGGCCAGTTCACGCACAAGATAGCGGGAGCGCTTCTTGAATTTGTGGTAATCAAAAACACCATAATGCAATCCAGAAATTGGACAATCCTCGTCTTTGAAGTGAAGGGGAAGGAGTCAACGATGAATTGCACCCGGAAACCAAACGTACGCATGGCCGTACATGCACTGACAATCGTGACGGCGATCGCGTTCTCTGCCGAAACAGGAATGGCCGCAGAGATTGGCTACCTCCAGAAGGACGGCCAGACCCTCTTCCCCATCGGGTTTTACGAACTTCCGGAAGACGACGCCGCACTGGCGGCCATGGCGGATGCCGGTGTGAATCTGCTTCGTTGTGGTAACGCGGCGGAACTGGATCGCGTTCATGCCTTGGGCATGCTCGGTTGGATGCCGCTTTCGCTGCAGCAAGGGCCGTCCGACGGCATCCAGGAGCGGGTGAACGGGGTGAAGGACCATCCTGCGCTGGCGGTATGGGAAGGGCCAGACGAAGTCGTGTGGAATTTCACGGCGTACAGCGGACTGCACCGCGACATGGGTATCTACGAGTTTTCGGACGAGTGGTGGATGCAGACACCAAAGGCCATTTCCTATTCCGAAGAGCAGGCGGCGGAAATTATCCCTAACATGCGGGCCGCGGTCGAGTGGATCCGTTCGGTCGATCCGAACAATCGCCCGGTGTGGTTCAACGAAGCGCAACGGAGCGACGTACGTTTCGTGCGCCAGTGCCTGGAATTTGCCGACATCACGGGGTGCGACATTTATCCGATCAGCACGAACGAGCGCAATCTCCCGCGCATGGGCAGCGGCGTGGACCGGTGGGAGTTGGTCGGTAAGGGGATGCCGGTGTGGATGGTGATGCAGGCGTTCTCCTGGCACGAACTGGGTGGCCGTCACGAATCGCGCGGGGTTGCCTATCCGAGCTTTGCCGAATCCCGTTTCATGGCCTATGAGGTGATCGCCCACGGCGCCAAGGGCATCCTTTACTGGGGCTCCGACTATCTGACCAACGACATCTTCCGGCAGTCCTTATACGCCCTCACCGCGGAGCTGGCGGCGCTTCAGCCGTTCCTGGTTGCTCCGGAAGAGGACACTAAGCTCCGCCTTATCGAGTTTGCCGAGGACATGCAAGGTCTCGGTGTCGCGCACACGGTCCGCCGCGCGGGCGACGATTGGCTGATCGTATTGGTCAGCGACGACGACCAGCGGCATATGGGTGTCGAGGTTTCCGGGTTAGACGCCATCGACGGCCGGGAACTCGCGCTTCTCTATGGCGAAGAGACAATTCAGGTGTCGCACGGTGAGATCGTGGTCCGCATGCAGCCCTACGAGGTCAAGGTCTATTCGACCAGCCGTGCATGGGAGATCGCCGATCGCGAGGGACGCGACTACGCGGGCGAGTGATCGAAGCGTGGGGGCCAAAAGGGAAAAGGAGCGATAATTGCCGTTATCCTTTTTTTGATCGCTGAGTAGCTGAGAAGAAAAATAGGGACAGTTTCCATTTTCCTTTTCGGTCGTTGAGTAGTTGGGCAATCGCGGAGTAGGAAAATGGTGACTGTCCCTATTTTTCTACGGAGGCTTTGGGTTCGGGAACCTTTTGGGGGAGGTTGGATTGATGATTTTGGAGAATCGCATTCGTTGCGCCGCGATGGCGCTCTTGTTGTTGGCTTCGGTCTCAGCGTCGGCGCAAGAGAGTTCGACGCCGGAGGATATCCGAGCCTTACTGCAACAGGAAATGCAGCGGAGCGAATCGGACTATGTCGTCTACGTGCCGAAGAGCGTCGACGGATCGACCTTTGACACGGGCAACGAGCATTTCCTGGTGTTCGAGGGTCCGGACGGTTCGCTCATGGCGGTGTGGACGCAGAGCACCCATGAAGGCGCGGGCGATCATCGCATCATGTTCGTCCGCAGCGAGGATGACGGCAAGACGTGGTCCGATCCGAAGCGCATTGCCGGTCCGCCGCGCAAGGACGCAGGGAACCAGGCTAGTTGGGCCTTTCCGCTGGTGTCATCGTCGGGCCGCATCTACGTGGTCTACAATCAATACCAGGGGATCGCCGACTACCACCATCAGATCACCGGCACCATGGATGCCATTTACAGCGACGACAACGGCGCGACGTGGTCTGCTCCGGGCACGATCCCCATGGAACGAAGCATCTACGATCATCCCGACCCCAAGTATCCGTCCAACTGGATCGTCTGGCAGATCCCGATCAAGGATCTGCAGGGCCGGTGGTATGCCGGATTCACGCGGTGGGTGAGCCCGCAAGTGCGCACGAAGCCTCACACCAAGGACTGGACCGCGAACGAATCGGTGGTCGAGTTCATGCGATTCGAGAATATCGACGGCGATCCAGAACCGGCGGAGATTCGGATTTCGTGGTTCGCGTCCAACGAACGGGCGTTGCGCGTGCCGCACTACACCAATCCCCTGCTCAGCATCGCGCAGGAACCGAGCCTCGTACGGCTGCCGGACAACCGCCTCTTCTGCACGATGCGGACGATGAGCGCGTACATCTGGTACAGCCTCTCCGACGACGACGGCGAAACCTGGTGCGCGCCACGGCCTCTGTTGCGCAAGGACCACGGTCTGCCCATCCTGCAACCGCTGTTCGGCTGCCCCATCTACGAGATGGCCGACGGGCGTTACTTGCTCGTGCACCATCCCGCCTTTGGCGGCCAGGACCCCGGGAAATCTGGCGGACTCGAGAGCAACCGGCGTCCCGCGTACATCGCAGTAGGCGAGTACCGTCCCAATGCGGAGCAACCGATTTGGTTCAGCGAATCGAAGATGCTCATGGACAACGACGGGCAGGGCATCGGCCCACTCAAGCGCGTGGACATCGGCGGATATACGAGTTTCACGACGCGCAAAGGCGAAAACGTATTGTGGCATCCGGAGCGCAAGTTCTTCCTGCTCGGAAAGATTATCCGCCCCGAATTCATCGCCGAACTTTCTGTCCCGGAGTAAGCCATAGACAAATCAGGAGTTTATGGGATTGACACAGGGGCGATTTCGGCCTATGATCGGCATGGCGAGTTCGGTTCGAGCAAGGCGCCGAATCGGGAGCTGGGGTAATGTCTCCCGCGCCGGAGCCGAATCGTCGCACGCCGGGACCGGAACATGGAGCGGAATGCATTCGAATGTCGTGGCGTGTACCTTTATCAATCCCATTCAATTCTTCATTCACACATAACGCCCCCTCACTTCTGATGCTTCGCGCGCCTGATCGGTTCAACAGTCATGATTGAGAAACGCGATCTCGCCGATTTCGTGGATCATGCGTCCGACAGCGTGTTCATCACGGATGCCACAGGTGCGATTGTCTACGTCAATACCGCGTGCGAACGCGCGTCCGGTTACGACCGCAGCGAATTGCTGGGGCAGAATCCGCGAATCTTCAAAAGCGGCAAACACGAAGACGCCCTGTACGCGGAACTCTGGCAAACGATTCAGCGCGGCGACGTGTGGCGCGGCCGGCTCTTTAACCGCTGCAAGGATGGTTCGTTCTTCGAGATTGAAGAAACCATCACCCCCATACAAGGATCCGATCTCGACCAGCGCTATTTCCTGAGCATCATGCGTCCGACCGATTCGACGACCAAGGACATCGAGCGATATTACACGGCGCAAAAAATGGAGGCTATCGGTGAACTCGCGGCGGGGATCGCACACGAGATCAATACGCCGACGCAGTATATCGGCGACAATCTGCAGTTTCTGGCCGAATCCTTCGAGAAACTAATCCCGGTGTTGCGAAGCTACCGCGAATCCCTCACCGACGCGTCGGACGTGGAGGGTTCGGAACACACCGATCCCGCGTTGTCGGCGAGAGATCTCGACTTCCTGCTCGAAGAAATCCCCGGCGCCATCAAGGAATCGCGCGAAGGCAATCGCAAGGTCGCGGCCATCGTCCGCGCCGTGCGGGAGTTCGTTCATCCCGATCTCGAGGAGAAGCTCCCGGTCGAAATCAATCACTCCATCGAAAACACCATTGCCCTCGCGCGGAACGAGTGGAAATACGTGGCGGACGTACGCACGGACTTCGATCCCGAGATCGCGCAGGTCCTCACGGTATCCGGCGCGCTGAATCAGGTCGTCCTGAATCTCCTCGTCAATGCCGCACAGGCCATCGGGGAAGCACGCGAAAGTGGAAACAAGGAAAAGGGCACGATTACCGTTGCGACGCGACGGGTTGGCAAGGATCTGGAAATCGCCATACAGGACTCCGGCCCGGGAATCCCCGAGGCAATTCGGTCACGCATCTTCGAGCCTTTCTTCACGACGAAGCGCCCCGGACGCGGCACGGGGCAGGGTCTCGCCATCGTGCGCGCGCTCGTCGCGGAACGGCTCGAAGGGACGCTCACATTCGAGTCTGAAATGGGACAGGGTACCACGTTCCTAGTGCGATTGCCGTATGAAACGGGTAAGAGAACGTAGGGAGACGCGCATGAAGCCGGAGCTAACAGGAGATCGTCCATGGCAATAGGCCGCATGGCCCGCATCCTGTTCGTCGACGACGAACCGAACTTCCTTTCGGGCATCCGCCGGATGCTTTGGGATGACAGTTCGGAATGGGAGCTGTTTTTTGCCGAAAGCGCGGACGAGGCGTTGAAGATCGCTTCGCAGAAAGTCCTCGACACAATTGTCTCCGACGTATCGATGCCAGGCAAAGATGGACTCGAACTGTTGAAGGAACTGAAGGCCAATCCCGCGACGAGTGCAATCCCAGTCGTCATTCTAACCGGGAATGCGGAAGCCCATCTGAAACGAAAAGCCCTCGACCTCGGCGCAGCTGATTTGCTGAACAAACCCATTGACCGCGAAGACCTGATTGCGCGATTGCGTAGCGTGCTTCGGCTCAAGCGCTATCAGGACGAACTTCGCGCGCACAACGAGTTGCTGGAATTTCGCGTACGCGAACGCACGCGGGAATTAGAGTCGTCGCGGCGCGATATTATCTGGCGTCTCGCGAAAGCGGGCGAGTTCCGCGACGAGGATACCGGCGATCACGTGGTCCGCGTGGCTTTGTCCAGCCGTATCCTTGCGGCGCAGATTGGACTCGATCAGGAAATGGTCGAAGCGGTGTTCCTTACTAGCCCGTTGCACGACATCGGCAAGATTGGGATACCAGACGGGATCCTTTTAAAACCCGGCAAACTAACGGATGAAGAGCGCGCGCAAGTTCAGAAGCATTGCGAGATTGGCGCTTCTATCCTCGTGGAGTTACCCAAAGGCGCCGAGTACTTTCTGAACACGCAGGAGGACGGCGATCGCCTGCCCATACTCGAAGCCATCGAACCCATACGAGAATTTGCCGCAACCATCGCAATGACCCACCACGAGCGCTGGGACGGCACAGGGTATCCGAAAGGGCTCGGAGGTGAAGAGATTCCGATCGTTGGGCGAGTCGTGGCGGTCGCCGATCTCTACGATGCCTTGCGGTCTTCGCGTCCGTACAAGAAAGCCTTTGACCGCGCCAAGGCATCGCAAATCATGGAAGAGTCCGTCGGCACCCATATCGATCCCATGGTTTTTGACGCGTTTGTCCGGGTGCAAGACGAGTTGGAACAGATTCGCGAGGTGAATTTCCGATGATGGAAAAAGGGATTCCCCATTGAAACGCGCGATATTCGTTGATGACGAGCCAAATCTGCTTCGCGGATTGCGGCGCATGCTCCTCAGCATCCGCCGCGATTGGGACATGACTTTTGTAGACAGCGGCGCTGAAGCGTTATCCCTCATGGATGGCAACGGTCCCTACGATGTTGCCGTGACCGACTTGACCATGCCGGAAATGGATGGCATCGAATTCCTCACCGAAGTGACGAAGCGATACCCGCAGACCGTGCGCTTTATCTTGTCCGGTCAAACCGACACGTCGAGCTTGCTACGGGCCTCCACCGTCACCCATCAGTTCTTGACCAAACCTTGCGACCCTCAGGTGCTTCACAATCTCCTGGCCCGCGCGTTCTCGTTGACAGACTCGCTGCAAGGTTCTCCCATCAAGCGCACCTTGTTGGAGATGGGGGCGCTGCCGAGCATGCCGGTCATTCACCAAGAGATCGTCAACGAGATGCAATCGCCGTCGCCCTCCATCGCGCGCATTGGCGGCATTATCGAGAAGGACGCAGGGCTAAGCATGAAGCTCCTGCAAATCGTCAACGCCGAGTACGTGGGGACGGGTAAACAGATTTCGAGCGTGGCCGAAGCTGTGCAGCTCATGGGGCTGGAAAACATCAAGAGCCTCGTCCTCATGGTGGAGGTCTTCTCGCCCATGCAGGAACAGGATGTCGCAGGCGGGGTCAGCCTGGATTTCCTCTGGCACCGAAGCCTCGCCGTGGGCGATTACGCCATGCGTATCGCGGAATACGAAACGCACAACACGCCCGTCGCGCAGGAGTCCTTCACCGCGGGATTGCTGCACAAGGTCGGAATGCTCATCCTGGCGACGAAGATGAGCAAGGACTTCGTAGAAGTCGTTGAGCAAGTCCGCAACGGCGGCATCAGTCTGAGCGAGGCGGAACGGGATCGGTTCGGCGCGACGCATGGCGAGATTGGCGGGTTTCTCTTCGACCTATGGGGCCTGCCCGACGCCATCGTCAAGGCCGTCACGTACTACGACTATCCCTCCGCGTTGCCCGAGCAGCTCTACGGCGGGGGCGACGGCAATCAGTTCACGTCTCTAACCGCGGTGCACGTCGCCAATTACTTCTGCTCCGACCGCGAAGGCATGGGCGATTTCCTCGGCGGCGCCCACCTCGACTCAGATTACCTCAACCGCCTCGGTCTCGCCGAACAGCTCGCGCGCTGGTTCGACCTCTGCGTGTAGCGGGGGGATACCTCACCCCGTGGCTTGGGTCGAACCCACGCTCCGATTTGTGCATCATAACTCCCCAGCGCTGCAACCAGACCCGCAGAAAACCGATAGCACAGGAGTCAATTCTATGCGACTGACCAACCTCGCGTTTTGCCTGGGTATCTTCGCCATCTTCGCGACCAGTTCCTGCGCCACGTCGATGGAGCACAGCATCTCCGGCTCGCTGACCAAGTGGTCGCCGGTCACCATCGACTTTCGCGGTCCGTTGGCAGCGGCATCGAGTAGTGAGCCGAATCCGTTTCTCGATTACCGGCTTCAGGTCGTGTTCACCAGTCCGAGCGGTGCGCAATACGACGTGCCGGGGTATTTTGATGGCGACGGCCAGGGGGGGCTCAATGGCGACACCTGGCGCGTGATGTTCTCGCCGGATGAGGTTGGCCATTGGACCTACCAAGCGTCATTCCGAAGCGGCGATGACGTAGCCGTCGCGTTGGAACCCGGCGCGGGAGAAGCAACGGCCTTCGATGGTGCAAAAGGCTCCTTCGAAATTGCGCCGCAGCCGGAGAACGCACCCGGATTCTATCGTTGGGGACGTCTCGAATACGTGGGCGGCTTCTACCTGAAGTTTCGCGACGGGGACTACTGGCTCAAGGGCGGCACGGACAGTCCCGAGGATTTCCTCGCGTACAACGGGTTCGTGAACTCGCCGCGCCGGCCGCACCGGTATGATGCACACATCGCGGACTGGCAGGACGGCGATCCCGACTGGGGCGACGGCCTCGGCAAAGGCATCATCGGCGCGTTGAACTATCTCGCCTCCATGCAGGTAAACAGTATCTACTTCCTTCCCATGAACATCGGCGGCGACGGCAAGAACGTGTGGCCCTTCCTCGGCGAGCCGAATGCAAGCGGCAGCCCCAGCAACGACAACGTCCACTATAACCTTGCGAAGCTGCGTCAATGGGAAATCGTGTTTGACCACGCGCAACGGAAGGGGCTCATGCTGCACTTCGTCCTTAACGAAGCCGAAGAACCCAACAAACGCGAACTCGACGACGGCGCGCTTGGGGTCGAGCGCAAGCTGTATTATCGCGAACTCGTCGCGCGCTTCGGCCACTTCCCCGCGCTGCAATGGAACCTCTGTGAGGAGTACAACCTCGGGTTCAAACTGGACCCGGAAGCTGTGAAGAGTTACGCGCAGTATATCCGCGATGTCGATCCCTACGACCATCCGGTCACGGTCCATCACGCAGGCAAATGGCAACAGGCCTGGGGTCCCTTCCTCGGGGATGACCGCTTCCAGGTCACCTCGTTTCAGGTGAACGAACTGGATGTCGTCGAGGCCTGGCGGCAACAGTCGCGCGACGCCGGGTTCCCGCAAGTCATTGGGATGGACGAGTTCTTCCCCGACAAGACGCACCCCGACAACATCGAGCGCCACCGCAAGGAATACCTCTGGCCCATCTACTTCTCCGGGGGCAACGTGGAATTCATCCTCGACGACCTACTCAAGACGGAGGACTTCCGCCGCTACGAGGCGCTCTGGCACTACATGGCTATCGCGCGCGCCTTCATGGAAACCCATCTTCCCTTCTGGGAGATGGAACCCCGCGACGACCTCCTCACCGGCGAGTACGAATTCACCGGCGAGAACAACGTCGTGCAGGGCCAGGTCTTCGCACGAGAAGGGGACGTCTATGCCGTGTATCTCCCAGTCGCGGTGGCGACTGGCGAGCTAGACCTTACGAATGCCACTGGAACGTTTGAGGTGAAGTGGTTCGATCCGCGCGCGGGCAGTTTCCGCGGAGAAGCCGCCACGGTGCCAGGAGGCACGCCATACGCATTGGGCGATCCTCCCGACGCCTCGGATCAAGACTGGGTCGTGCTTCTTGCAAGGACGGGGAAATCATGAAAAGAACACTTGAATTGGTGATATTCGCGGCTTGCATCTTCGCCATGCCCACGCTTTGCAGCGCCGCAGAAGACGAGCTGGCACTAAAGCCCCGCGTCATTGCCACGACCGACGGGGAAATCGACGACCGCTGTTCCATGATTCGCTTTCTACTCTACGCCAATGAATGGGACATTCAGGGCATCATCCATTCGAGTTCCAAGTTTCACTGGAAAGGAGATGACGCACACCCGGAGAAGGATTGGAAGCCGGTCGAATGGCTGGACCGCCAGTTGGATGCCTACGAAGAAGTATACCCCAATCTGAAGAAGCACGATCCGGCATATCCGTCACCCGGCGCTCTTCGCTCACTGGTCTACGTCGGGAACATCGCCTACGAAGGCGACATGGACGAGCCGTCGCCCGGCTCCGACCGGATAGTCGAGGTCTTATTGAAACCAGACGATTCTCCGGTCTGGCTCCAGACCTGGGGTGGCTCAAATACCATCGCGCGCGCGCTGAAAACCATCCAGGACGAACACCGCGACCGCGTGGACGAAGTCACGCGGAAAGCCCGGTTATTTCTCATCGCCGAACAGGACAACACGCTCCAGAACTATATCCTCCCCGAATGGCCGGACCTGCAAGTGGTGCTCAGCGATTGGGCGTCCTTCGAAGCCATCGCGTACCCTTGGAAGAAGGTGCAACCCGAGCCGATTCGCGCGTACTTCGACCGCGAGTGGATGACGGGCAACATTCTGGAGAACCACGGCCCTCTTTGCGCCATGTACGAAGACAGCGATGGCCGGTTCCGTTCCGAAGGCGACACTCCCGCCTTCCTGCACGTCATCGATACCGGTCTGCGGAGTCACGAGCACCCGTCGTACGGAGGATGGGGCGGCCGATTCCACAAGAAGAAGAATGGCGTTTGGGAGTCCGTCGACGTGCGCGGTTCCGGCGAGCACAGCATTCTCCGCTGGGCCATCGATTTCCAGAACGACTGGGCCTCCCGGGCCGATTGGTGCGTCGCAGATTACGGGGACGCCAACCATCCGCCGCAGGTTCGACTCGACCACGGGACCGATCTCGAATGCAAAGCCGGCCAGAAGATCGCGTTGGACGCATCCACCTCTACGGATCCGGACGACGACGCGCTCTCCTTCCACTGGTGGCAATTCACGGAAGCCGGAACCAGTGACCAAATCGCGACGATTGAATCGCCAATCGAGGCCATTACAAGAATGACGGTCCCCGACAGCGCCAAGCCCGGAGATACGATCCACATAGTCTGTACCGTCACCGATGCCGGCACCCCACCCCTGACCCGCTACGCCCGCGTAGTCCTCAGGATCGTGCAGTAGTGCGCGATCTCCCGCAGCTCATAGTGAGGTGGACGACCCCTTGGACTGCGGCGGCCGGTACTTTCTTCCCTACCGGCTCCATGCGTCACCGCAGCAATTCCATGCCGCTTATCCACAGGCAAAGGAGTTCTTCGCGCGGATGGACCACTTTGATCCCGGCCAGCGTTTTCAGAATCAGTTCTACCTGCGCTACGGCACGTCTGAACAGGAAAGACAGGGACAGGCACCATTTTCCTTCTCCGCGCCTTTCCATTCACTCGGTGACCGAAAAGGAAAATGGTGCCTGTCCCTATTTTTCCGGACGTCCCGTACCTTCCCTCACGCCTCCTGTACGACGTTAAAGCCCATGAGGTGGGCGAGGTCGTTGATGCTTTGGCTGTGGTCGCCGTAGAAGACGACCCGGTGGAGCAGGGTCATGGTATCGCTGCCCAGGAGATCCGCGCCCCAGTTCTGGAACATGCTGCGGGCGTCGGCGACTTCGGTGACAAACTGCGTGCGGCATCCGAGTTCGTCGTGGGTCACGTCGATGATCTTGCCGGTGGACATGAGCATCGTGTCGAGGTTTACGAATTTCGCGCAGGTGACCGGCTGGCCGATGCGGTTCTCCACGTCGAGCGCAACGCCGCGGTCGCTGTCGGTCTGCGTGCGGATCGTGAAGGGCAAACGTTCGCCGTCGGGTCCGTCCATGCGCGTCGCCGACGTGCAATGGAAATGGATGAGCGCGTTGCGAGCAGTATCGAACACAGGGTCGGTGATAAACCCCGGCACGCCGAACCCGTACGCAAACATCAGCATCGTCAGCGTCGAATCCATGTCGCCTTCGCAGGCGCCGACGAGTCCCATGTCGTTCAGTTTGCTGAAGGCGAGGCAGCCCTTCGCAGGCGCGCCCATGCAGTTGGAACTGGTAACCGCCTGCGCGCCGTGGGCGATCATCAGTTCTTTCATGGCGAGGTAGAGCCGCGTCGCATCGAAGATCTCCTGCCGGGTGGGTTCTACAATCGCCTTGGCCTGGCCGAGCCAGTACGCTTCCGCTTCGGCTTCCGCCAGCGCGGGGTCAACCGCGTCGAATGCCGCAATCGTGTCCTCCACTGTGATGGGAATCATCTCCGCGCCCCAACGCTCTTTGAGTTGGGCCCCGTCGCAGGCGGCCGGCGTACCCAGGGGTCCGCGGACCACGAGGATCTTGGTGTTCCGCATGCGCGACGGTACCCTCATGAGGGACGCAACCCGATCGATCTCGCTCCAGTCGCTGGACGGAATCGACACGACTTTCTTGCCTTCCTTTTGCCAGAGGGGGAAGTACATCCAGCCGTGCCCGCTGAAGGGTTGCGAAAAGACCGCCGTAGGCAATCCCGCGGCGACAATCTGTTCCATGGCTTCCCGCGGCGCGCCGCCGCCGTGGCCGGACAGGTGAAACATGAGCACACCGTCGGCCTTCGGAAGTTGCTCCAACACCGCCGGCAACTCGTCAGGCGGCACCAGTTCGCCGCCCACAAATTGCACGTCGCCCAAGCGTGTCTGCAGATCGGCGAGGTAGGCCTTGAACTTGTCGATCTCTTCGGTCGGACGGGAAAGATAGATGTCACCGGTGCGGCCGATGAAGACGGAATGGATTTTGATCGGTTCGGGCTTGGGCCAACGGTCGTCATCGAAGGCGACCGTCCGCGCGTAGCTCTTCATCTGCGATGCGAGCAGTACCCCCCCGGCCACGCTGCATCCCAAAAATTGCCGTCGGCTCACGTAAGATGAACACATGGGTACCTCCTTGGGCCGAGGCAAGACCCCCGGCCCCGTATCCACCAGAGGTCATCCGATGAAAACAAGGTCCCCGATTCGGCAGAGCACGCAGACAGAGCGAGCGTTTGGCCGCCCCATCCCCCGTTTCCGGGACGACTCATGGTGGGAGAAAATCGGCGGGTGGTTCGCACCACCCTCCCCCGTCCGTTCAGTCTAGCCCTTTCCTTCGGATCTGGCAAGGGTATTTCGGCGCTGCGTAATTGGACTTAGAGCGTGCATGGATAAGTGTTGGCAGAATAACTCGTACTCGGCAAAGAACATCCCCCTTATCCCCCTTCAAAGGGGGAACTCCTCACAACACTTCGTGTTGTGTTGCAGATCATACAGAGACCGCAAGTGGGGGCGTGTGCCATTGGGTCTACCTAAACAAGCAATCGAGCCCCATTCCCCCTTTGAAGGGGGATCAAGGGGGATGTTCTTCCTTTCCATTCGATTCGCTCGATAAATCGGACCGCGTCTCGCGCAATGGAATGGCGAGGCAGCTTGAACTCTCAGCATGCCACAGCTTCGAGGCTTAGGCAGCAGCTAAACTAGCGGCGTTCGGTCCTGGGTCCAGACGGTCAGGTTGGTGAGGTCGCGGGGCTTGCGTGGCAGAAGCAGACCCATGGCATAGCCCGCGATGAACATGACGACGTGGCCGATGACGCCGGTGTAATACACGTCGATGGGCAGGCGCAATCCCGCAGGGATGCGGAGCCACACGGGAAGTGTGGAGTCATATTGAATGAGCGTCATGTAGGCGGACCAGATGACAGTGCATCCGATTGCGATGCCGACGCTGCGGGCGTCGCCAATCCGTGTGAGAAACCCGAGCAGGTAGAGGCCGAGCAACCCGCCCGCGACGATGGAACTGATGATCAACCCGGTTTCGGCGATCGTCTTGCTCTCGGAAACGAGGAACACCCATGCGCCGGCGATCATCATCACCGATGCGGCGATAGCGATCCACCGCGCCACGCTCAGATAGTGCCGGTCTTCTTTGTTCTTCACCAGGTGGCGGCGGTACACGTCGACCACGCTAACGGTGGCTATGGCGTTGATGCTGGAATCGAGCGACGACATGGCGGCGGCGAAGATGGCAGCGAGCACGAGCCCAGTCAATCCCACCGGCAGTTTCTGACTGACAAAATACGGCAGGATCTCTTCCGCCTTCCGTGCGCCCGTCAACATTCCATCGGCGGCGGCATCCGGGTTCGCCTGGTAATAGGCGTAGAAGGCCGTGCCGAGGAAGTAGAAGAAAATCCACATGCCGAGACTTGCGATGCAACTGACGAATAGGGCTTTGCGGGCTTCGCGCATGTTGGCGGATGCGCAGTAGCGCTGCACGACGTTCTGGTTACACGCGTATTCCGCCATGAAATGGGTCAGCCCCACGAAGAAGATCATCAGCGCAGTCTTCTCACTGAGACTGAAAGACCACGAGGCCTGCCGCAGCGACCCGTCCGGCATGAGTTCGGTGAAGGCCAGCTTGTCATGCGCCAACCCGACCGAAATGATCTCGCCGAATCCGCCCGGCAAAGCCTGGACGACCGCGACGAGACACAAGACCGCCCCCACGGCCAGCACGATGGTCTGGACCACATCCGTCCACACCACGGCCTCGATGCCTCCAGCCACGGTGTAGAAGGCCACGAACACGCCGCACAGCAGAATGCAGATCGTCGGATCAAGACCCGTGACCGTGGCGAACATCAGTGCGAGCAGATACAGGACCATCGCGAGCCGCGTGACTTGCGAAATCAGAAAGGCCAGGGCGCCGTAGAGGCGCGTGGACGGACCGAACCGCGCTTCGAGGTATTCAAACGCCGAAGTGACCTTGCCGCGCCGGTAGAAGGGAAGAAAGAGGTAGGCGCCCGCGAATACCGCCAAGGGGAAACCAATGCTGAAGGCAAAGCGAATCCACGAAGTCTTGTACGAGTCCGCGGGAATGCCGAGGAAGGAGTTGGAACTGATGGAAGTCCCTACCAGGGAGATGCCGATGGCCCAACCGGGGAACGCGCGATTGCCGAGGAAGTATTCTTCCGTACTGGTATTGCGCCGCGCGAAATAGACCCCGGCATACGCCATGCCCGCGAAGTACAGGACCATGACCAAATAGTCGATCCAAGAAGCGCCCACGTGCCCCCCCTCCCGCTGACAAAAAAGGCGAACCAAACCTAGCACATGGGCGGTGTGACTACAAGGCGAGGCGGATAAGTCTGTTGCGTTACGGAATCAATCGTCGTCCACGGGAAACACGAAGGCCGCGCGCACGGGTGCGGGCATGGGACTATCCGCTCCCTTGATGGAACGCCACACGATCTCGTTGAACACCAGATCGTCTGCCGCGTCTTCTTTCTCGAAGTTAAGTTGGGCGGACAGGTCCGCGCCCCAGTCGTCCGCGCTGTTACGTACGGTGCGCAGTTCTTCCGGCACGGGCCGGCAGTGGTACGCCGTGAGGTCGGACTCGTGCCGGAACGTGTTGTACATGGGCAATGCGCCCGCGTCGTACTGGCTCATGGGCTGAAGCCCGAGGATCAATTCCATCGTCCGCAGCATGCTCGCGGTGGAGTACATGGTGCGGTCCAGACCCCGCCCGCGCGTGTAGGGACTCACGACCATTGCGACGGTCCGGTGGGCATCGATGTGATCGGGACCGTTCTGCGCGTCGTCCTGCACGACGAAGATCGCGGTCTCGGGCCACACGGCGCTCTCGCTGACCGCCTCGACGATCATGCCGAGGGCGAGATCGTTGTCGGCCACCATGGATCGCGGCGACAGGCTGCCCTCCTTCGTGCCCGCGGTGTGATCGTTAGGCAATCGCACGATCATAAACTGCGGCAGGTTGCCCTCGCCGAGCATGCGATTGAACTCCGAGATGAATCGCGCG